>JBKJTK010000455.1:0-5852 GCA_046590875.1 Chiayiivirga sp. | reverse complement strand
CTGCACCGCGTGCGCGAGCGGCTGGAATGAGCATGCGCCTGGGCCTGCAAGCGCGTTATTTCGCTTTAATGCTCCTCACCCTGAGCTTGACCCTGGCGGCGTTCGGGGCGGCCTGGTATCAGCAACGCAGTGGCTTTCAAGAAGTCGCCTCGATCAGTCGCGAGGCCATGCACGAAACCGCGGGACAGGGCGTGCGCAAGCGCGGTGAGGCGGTGGCGCGTTTGCTCGCCGACGCGATGACGAACCCGCTTTATTACTTCGATCTGCAAAGCGTTGGCGAAATCGCGCGCTCGGCGTTGTTGCAGTCCGACGTAAGTTACGTGCTGGTGTTCGACAAGGAAGGACGCGTCATTCACGACGGCTCCGGCGATATCCCGACCTTCGGCCAGCCGATGCGCGATGCGTTCGCCAGCGAAGCCGTCGCGGCCGAAGGCCTGCATACGCAGTCGTCCGATAGTGTGGTCGACGTGTCTTATCCGATTCGACTCGGTGACGAAAAGCTTGGCGGCGTGCGCGTGGGTTTGTCCTTGGCCGGACCGGCCAAGCTCGAGGAAGCCGCTCAGGCCGCGATGCGGCAGCGCGCAGAGCAGGCCAGCGGACGCAGCTTGCGCACCGTGGCGCTCCTGTTTGCCAGCTTGTTCCTGCTCGGGCTCGGCATCAGTTGGCAGGTCTCGCGCCGATTGGTGCGGCCGATCCGGCGCCTGGCGCAGGCCGCGCACGAGGTCGAAACCGGCAACTATCAGACCTCTGCGATGGCGAGCGGACGTGGTGACGAACTAGGCGATCTCGAGCAGGCGTTTGCTCGCATGAGCGAAAGCGTGGGCCGCCATGACCGCGACATCCGGCGCCTGGCCTATGGCGACAGCCTCACCGGCCTGCCGAACCGGCTCGCGTTCCGCGAAATGCTGGACGGGCGTGTGACGACGGCGCAGGCCAGTGGGATGCGGCTGGCGCTGCTATTCGTCGACCTCGACGATTTCAAACGTGTCAACGACACCATGGGCCACGACGCAGGCGATGAGGTGCTGGGCCACTTCGCCGCACGCATCCACCAATGCGTCAAGCTGACGGTGGGTGACGAGTCGGAGGTCGCGCGTTTTGGTGGCGACGAGTTCGTCGCCCTGATAGCGGGCGCTGAAGTCCGCGACCTTGCCGCGCATGTCGCCGAGGCGATCCTGGCGGAATTGCAGCGCCCGCTGGTGTTGATGGGTCGCCAGGTCTTCCTCGGGGCTTCGGTCGGCATCACCGTCTTTCCGGAGGATGCCGGCAGCGCGGCGATGTTGATGAAGAACGGCGACATCGCGATGTACCAGGCCAAGGTCGCCGGCAAGAACTGCTATCGCTTCTACAGCAAGGTGATGGATCAGGCCGTGGAGCGCCGGGTACGGTTGGAAAGCGATTTGCGTGGCGCCTGGGAACGCGGCGAGCTGAGCGTGGCCTACCAGCCGATCTTTCAACTCGCCAATGGGCGCCTGGTGGGGGCCGAAGCCTTGCTGCGTTGGCAGCATCCGACCCACGGCATGATTCCGCCATCGGTCTTCATCGACGTGGCCGAACAGGCCGGTCTGATCGAAGCCATGGGTCAACAGGTGTTGACCCGCGCGTGCGCCGAAGCCATGCAATGGAAGCGCGAAGGCGAGGAGCCCTTCGTGTCGGTCAACGTGTCGGCACGGCAATTGCGTAGCGGCGAGCTCGTGGCGATCGTTGCCACGGCGTTGCAGGAAAGCGGACTGACGCCGAATCGATTGCATCTGGAGATCACCGAAACTGCAGTGATGGGCGACGAGATCCAGACCAGCGCGCTGCTTGCGCGCCTGCGCGCTACCGGCGTGAAAATCTGGCTGGATGATTTCGGCACCGGCTTTTCGGGCCTGAGTCATCTGCGTCGGGTGCCGGTAGACGGCGTCAAGATCGACCGCAGTTTCGTCGCCGACGTACTGCGCGATCCCGATGATCTCGCGCTCACCAGCGCCATCATTGCGATGGCGCATTCGCTCGGCATCACCGTGATCGCCGAAGGCGTGGAAAACGAAGGCCAGTTCGCGGTGCTGCGCGAACGCGGCTGCGACCAGGCACAAGGTTACTGGTTGGGTCGCCCGATGCCCGCGACGGAGTTGGCGCGGCGAATGGTGGCGTAGAGCATGTCGGCTTTTGCGCTTGCCATTGCCGCCAAAGCGGGAATCGACGTTGTGGGTCCGGCGCGGTGGCGCTCTCGTGGACGTCGGCGAACTGCGGCTGGCCTGGCACTGGACCGGAGCAGTGCCCATGGCCGCGGCCGGGAATTTGCGCAGGTGCAGTGGCAAAGGGCGGGTTTCGCATTGGAGAGGGTGCGACTGCGGCCGACCAGATCAGCACGGCGACCGTCATCGCGCCGTGTCCCCGTGCAGACCCGGCCCATCTCGCTTATCTTGGCGGCATGAACGCCGTAAAAACCATTGCGCTCGCATCCCGCATTGCAATCGCCGACGACGAGCGCATTGCGCGTGCTCGAGCATTTGCCGATGAACTCGCCACCCGTCGCACGGTACGTGATTACGCGCCGACGCCTGTTCCGCGCGAGGTCATCGAGCACTGCCTGCAGGCCGCAGGTACTGCCCCGAGCGGAGCCAATCAACAGCCCTGGCGATTCGTCGCCGTGCAGGACGCGGACATCAAACGTCGCATTCGCGATGCTGCCGAAGCCGAAGAGCGCGAGTTCTATGCGCACCGCGCGACCGAGGAATGGCTGCAGGCGCTGGCGCCCATCGGCACCGATGCCCAGAAGCCCTTCCTCGAAGTCGCACCGTGGTTGATCGCAGTGTTCTACGAGCGCTTCGGGGTCGATAGCGCGGGCCACAAGCACAAGCGCTACTACCCGCACGAGTCGGTCGGGATCGCCAGCGGCCTGCTGATCGCGGCGTTGCACCGTGCGGGCCTGGCGACGCTCACGCACACGCCGAGCCCGATGGGTTTCCTGAACGGCATCCTCGGCCGTCCGAAGAACGAGATGCCCTATCTGTTGATGGTCGTTGGCCATCCGGCGCCTGATTGCCGCGTGCCCGACATCCAGCGCTTGGCGCTCAGCGAGTACGCAACGTTTTTCTGATCGGCCTGCGCGAATGCTGACGCGGCGCCGGACCAGCCGGCGGGTGCGATGCGCTTGAATGCGGCATGGATCGGGCGCTCACACTGAGGCAGGGGTTCACCCTTTGGATTTACCCATACGCCGCGTTGTGAACGGCCTGCACCGAACGCCCCGACGGATCCATCACGTTTTTCAGCGACGGATCCCATTCCAGCGCGGCAGCCGTTGAGCAGGCAACGCTCGGACCGCCCGGCACGCATTCCGCGGCCCAGGCCTGCGGATAGTGGCGCTCGAACAGCTCGCGGTAGAAGTAGGCTTCTTTCGTCAACGGTGTGTTGTAGGAGAAGCGGAACTTTGCGTTCGCGAGTTGCTGGTCGGTCACCTGTGCATTCGCGTGCGCCTTCAGCGAGTCGATCCAGGAATAGCCCACGCCATCGGAGAACTGTTCCTTCTGCCGCCACAGCACCGAGTCGGGCAGGTAGCCGGCGAAGGCTTCGCGCAGGAACTGCTTCTCCATGCGACCGCGCTGCTTGCCGCTCAGCTTCACCTCCGGATTCAGGCGCATTGCGACATCGATGAAGCTTCGATCGAGGAAGGGCACGCGCGCTTCCACGCCCCAGGCCGCCATCGACTTGTTCGCGCGCAGGCAGTCGAACAAATGCAGATTATCGAGCTTGCGCACGGTTTCCTCGTGCAGCGACTTCGCATCCGGCGCCTTGTGGAAATAGAGATAGCCACCGAACAATTCATCCGAACCTTCGCCCGACAGCACCATCTTGATGCCCATCGCGCGAATGCGGCGCGCCATCAGGTACATCGGCGTGGAGGCGCGGATCGTGGTGACGTCGTAGGTTTCGAGATGATGGATGACATCACTCAGCGCATCGATGCCTTCCTGTACGGTGAAATGGAGCTCGTGGTGCACCGTGCCGATATGTGCGGCGACTTCGCGTGCTGCCTTGAGGTCGGGCGATTCCAGCAGGCCCACCGCGAAGCTGTGTAACTGTGGCCACCAGGCTTCGGTCTTCTCGTCTTCCTCGACGCGGCGTCCCGCGTATTTTTTTGCGATGGCCGCAACGAGCGAGGAATCGAGACCGCCGGAGAGCAGCACGCCGTAAGGCACGTCGCTCATCATGTGGCTTTTCACTGCGGCCTCGAACGCGGCGCGCAGCGCGGCTCGGTCCGCCTCGGCGTGCTCGACCGACTCGAACTCGCGCCAGTCGGGATGGTAATAGGCCTGCGGCTCGGCCTCGCCGCTGAGCCAGAAGTGGCCGGGCGGAAATTCACGCGCGTCCTTGCACACCGGGGCGAGTGCTTTCAGCTCGGAGGCGATGTAAAGATTGCCGTGCGCATCATGACCGGTGTAGAGCGGAATGATGCCGATGGGATCGCGCGCGATCAGCCAGCGCTTGGTCGACGCATCCCACAACACGAAGGCGAACATGCCTTCCAGGTCGTTGAGCCATTCGCGGATCGCGGGCGCCTCGGGGCCATTGCGGTACAGCGGCAGGATCACTTCACAATCGGAATGGGTCAGAAATTCGTAGCTTGAGGTGAGCTGCGCGCGCAGGGCGCGGTGGTTGTAGATCTCGCCGTTCACCGCCAGCGCCAGCGCGCCATCGGCGCTCAGCAGCGGCTGCGCGCCGGAGTCCACACCGACGATGGCCAGACGCTCGTGCACCAGGATCGCGTTTTCATTGGCATAAATCCCCGACCAGTCCGGACCGCGATGGCGCATGCGCCGCGAGAGATCCAGCGCTTGCGTGCGCAGCGCGACGGGATCGGATTTGAGATCGAGAATGCCGAGAATCGAACACATCGGGACGCGTACCAGAACAGGGAAGGGCCGCTGATTCTGGCAGGTTTTTTATGCAATGGCGCGGTGCAGCAATTGGCGGTGGAGCGCCCCCATCCTCCTTCGACAAGCTCAGGACAGGCCAAGCTTCCCCCGCGAGCGGGGGAAGGAGCCGAGCTCGCTTTCCGCATCGGAGCGGGCGCACTGAACGTTGGCGTTCGCGCGCTATTCGAAGCCGTTCCCGAAAATGGAGTCGTTGGCCACGCTGCGGCTGGCTTCGGCCGTATTGCCGTAGGCGCCGCGGTTGACGCGCCCGCCGTTGGGCGTGGTTTCGCGGCTGAAATCCGCGCCGGGATCGCCCGCGTCGATGGCCGGGCTGGTAACGGCGTCGATCACGAAGCCCGCGGGCGTAAAACGTCCGCCGACCGAACGCAGGTGATAGTCGCCGGTGACCGGGTTGGCGAACAGTGGGTCGGCCAGCGCATTGCCGACGCCGGGTTGGGCGCTGGTGGAGTAGACGACGCTGTACATGACTGCGCTACCGTCGTCACCGAACTCGCGGGTATTGCCCCAGAGGATGCTGTTTCTCAGATGGGCTTGGGAAAGAGCCTCGAGGAAAATCGCGCCGCCGGTCGCGGATGTGCCGGGGCAATCGTGATCGGCGATGGTGACGTGTTGCAGGTTCACGATTGAAGGTCCCGGGTCGCCGCCGTCGACATAGATTGCCGTGCCCTGACGCCCGTCGTTGGTGCAGCGATTCCCGAAGAACAGGTCGTTGCGATGGGTGCCGGTCGCGCCCTCGTCCCAGAATACGCCCGAGCCGATCGACGGCGCGAAATTGTCGCTGATGACATTGCCTTCAAATGCCGCGTTGGCCGCCGCCACCACGGCGCCACCGCCCCAGCCGTAACCCACGCTGACGCCGATCTCGTTGCCGTGGATTGCGTTGTCTTTCACTTCGGTGCTCACCGTGGACACATACAGGCCGCCGCC
>JBKJTK010000425.1:0-2931 GCA_046590875.1 Chiayiivirga sp. | reverse complement strand
TGACTACTGCAGCGCCGTGATCCGCTTCGCCGAGTTCAACGCCGGCGCGTGGAGCGTGGCACCGTGGCAAACCGGCAATTCGATCCAGCACACCAGTTTCGGCGAAGACGAGGACGGAGAGCTGTATCTCACCGAGATCAACGCCGACCGTGTGCTGCGCTTCACCTCCGGCCAGGTTCAACCGCCAACGCGCATCTTCGCCCACGGTTTCGAGAACTGAAGCGCTCAGCGTTCGTTGTCGACGCAGGCTTGCAGCGTCTCCGCAAACGCCTGCGCCGAGCGTGGCCGCCGCAGCGGATCGATCTCGAGCGCGCCTGACGCCAGCGCGTCCAGCGCGCCGGGACGTCGCGCGTAGCGGATCGCGGTATCGGGATCGTGCAACGCCACGCGACTCGGCGGCAGCGGCGTACGTTGGGTGGCCGATTCGACCAACGCCGCCCAATCGCCCGTGAACGGCGGATGGGGGCCATGGCCGGTCAGCATCAGGTACAGCAACGCCCCCAGCGCGTAGACATCGGTCGCGGTCGTGGTCGCCTGTCCGAGCAGTTGCTCGGGCGCCGCCCAGTTCGGCGTGAGCGCATGGAATCGGGTCGCGCCCGGGGTGGCGTCCAGCGACTTGCCGATGCCGAAATCCAGGAGCTTGATGCGGTCGGAGATGTCGACGCGCACGTTGGAGGGTTTGAGATCACGGTGCATCACGCCGCTGCGGTGCGCGTAGGCGACGGCGTGAGCGATCTGCACCAGGACGGCCAAGCGGCGCGGCAAGTCGGGTTGCACCTGCGTCAGCCAATCGTCGAGGTCGAGGCCATGCGCGATTTCCAGCACCAGGTACGCTTGCGCATCACGTCCGCCGCCGCCATCGAGCAATCGCGCGATGCCCGGATGTTCCAGGCGTGCGAGCAGGCCACGCTCGCGTTCGAACAGATCGCGGTGTGCGAGATCGTCCCCGCGTAACAGTTTCACCGCCGCCTGCAGACCGGGCGGCCGCAGGCATTCGGCGCGATAGACCGTGCTCATGCCGCCGCGACCCAGACGCTCGATCAAGCGCCAGTTGCCGATGATCAAGCCGCGGCGATCGGTCGCGGGTGCGGCGCTGGCCGACGCCGCGACCGCACCGATATCGGGTAGCGCATCAATCGGTGGCGCTAGCGCGCGACGCAAATCGACGATCAGATCGGGGTGGATTTCCGCGCACAAGCCGAGGAACTGTTCGCGCGCCGCGCCATCGAGTTCCAGCGCACGATCCAGCAGCGGTTCGAGGCGCTTGAATCGCGTCGCGAGCTCGTTCACTTTTCAGCAGACGCCGGTTGCAGCGCCAGCATCAGGAAGGCCTGCGCCTTGTGCCAGTCGCGGTTGACGGTGCGCACCGTGACGCCGAGCAACTCGGCGGTTTCCTGCACCGAGTAGCCGGCGAAATAGCGATACAGCACGACCTCGGCCAGACGCGGCGAATGGCGATCGAGTTCTTGCAGAGCGACGTCAAGTTCCAGCAGACGCGCGAAGTCGTCGGCGTCTTCCTCCGGCTTGGCGTTCAATTCGATCTCGATGTAGGCCAACCGCTCGCGTTCGGCCATTCGCGAGCGCGCATGATCGATCAACACCTGCCGCATTGCCCGCGCCACCAGGGCCATGAAGTGCGTGCGATCGGCCAGCCCGGGATAGTCGGCGCGACGCAGCTTGAGGTAGGCCTCGTTCACCAGGGCCGTGGTCGACAGCGTCTCGCCGCTCACCATGCGTCGGCGTTGCGCCCGCGCCAGGCGGCGCAGATCGGCGTGCACGTAGGGCATCAGCTTGTCGAGCGGATGTTCCTCCCCCGCGGCGGCGAGGATTGCGGCCAGTTGATCGAGCGGGTCGGCGTCGGAGTTGGGTTGCGGAAGTTCTGACATGACGGGGTCGTTGCTGGTACGAAGGAAAGGCAGTAGAAGATTGATGGTTCCTGCAGTAGTCACCGAAGCCGTTCGCCCTGAGGTATCGAAGGGCGGCTTGCAGATGGCCGCGCCCGTTCAATGCTTCGATACCTCAGCACGAACGGAAGAGAGTATGCAGCGAGTCGCGCGAGAGCGAAGAGCAAGCTTGCATGGAGCGTGGTGCCGAACGGCTGTTGCTTGGTTCAGCCGCTTTGAGCGGCTTGCGAGCTAAAGCCTCCGGCTTTGCCGGGGGGGCAACTACTTAAACGTCGGTCGCACGGGGTTAGCAGGCAAGATCGCGCAGCCCGCGCCCGACGTCTTGTCAGGCGCGCCCAAATTCACGCTCCAGAGTGGTGAGCAACCCGTCCCAGGCGCCGGCGTAGTCCTGCGCGCGCAGCGGGTGCGCGCGACAGGTCGCGCCGAAACTCTCCAGCAATTGGCGATGCTGCCGCAGGGCGGGCGTGTCCTGATCGAAAGTGTGGAAGACCACGCGCGTCTTGCGCAACCGATCCCGTGTCGCGGCAGGGTGCAGGCGCAGACGCTGCCGTAACGAGAGCAGATACCACAGGTCGATCTCGGTGTAGTCCATCGACAGACCCACGATGTGCACGTCGCGCAGCATGAACAGGTCGACCCAGGAATGGGGTTGCCGCGCGCTGATCGTCGCCTTCGCGTCAAGGAATAGCGCCTTCAGTCCCTGCGGATGCTGTTTGAACGCGATGCCCTGGCGCGGGTCGAGATAGTGGCGCAGGTGCGAACAGGATTCCACGTAGCGGTCGTGGCCCAGCAGCACCGAGTTCGGACGCCAGATCTCGCCGTGCAGATGCCAGAAATAGCGTCGTCCGATGCGCGAGCGGCGAAACAGACTGTGCTTGCTTTCGCCGGTGTCGAAGTCCGCGACGCTGGCGGTCGGCGCCAGCGCGCGCTCCAGGCAATCGTCGTAATTCGTGGTGAGAATATTGGCGACGTTGAGCGCGGTCAGGCGACGGTGAATGTCGTTGGGGCGCAGCGCCTCCATGCGTTT
>JBKJTK010000286.1:0-2954 GCA_046590875.1 Chiayiivirga sp. | reverse complement strand
TAAACAAGAACGTCAACACCTCCAACGCCCCCTTTTCCCTCTCCTCCGCCTCCCAAACCTCTCACCCAGGACAGCGGGGCGCGCATCCTAACGATTGCGCCTGAACTTTGAAAGAGGGTCTACGAAAAAATTTCATCGCGTTCAGCCGAAAGTGAGACGCAGGACAGATTTGACGACGCTTTCCACTGTGCTGTGATGCCGAATGGATTCGTTCGTTTCCGGACTGCAACCCGCATCACGACTTCGGCCCCTACATCGGCTATCGTCAGATCGTAACGGCGCGAAGCGGGCGTCGAGCGGCGGGGGGAGTCTATGCAACGCATGTTCTGGCTGTTGTTGCTGTTGAGCGCAGCGCCCATAAGCGGCTGCGCAAGTAGCGACGCGCCATGGGTCGAACTCAAAGGCCGGCGTTTCGCAGTAGAAGTGGTTAGCGATGACGCTTCGCGCGCGCGCGGCCTCATGTTTCGCGACTCGATGCCAGACGACCGCGGCATGCTCTTCATTTTTGAACGCGAAGAACCGCTGGCGTTCTGGATGAAGAACACCCGCATCCCGCTCGACATTTTCTATTTCGATTCCGCGCGCCGACTGGTGTCGGTGGCCGCCGGCGTGCCCCCATGCAGCACGCCGCAGTGTCCCAGCTATCCGAGCGCAGCGCCGGCGCGCTACACCCTGGAGCTGAATGCGGGCATGGCGCGCCAGCTTCAGGCGGAGCGTGGCGACGAGCTGCTGATAGATCCTGCGATCGTCGCGGCGCATCAAGTTGATTCCCGCTAGTGTCGCGTCCATATTTCCAATCATGAGCACCGACGGCCGCAACGATTCGTGGGATGCGCTCAGCGCGCTGGGCGACGACGAGATCCCGCTGTTGCGCGCGACCCTGCTGATCGCGCGAGACGAATATCCCGACCTCGACATCGCCGCCTACGAGTCGATGTGCAACGCGTATGCTCAGCAGTTGAGGCCACGTATCGAAGCGGTCGAAGGCACGCAACCGCGCCTGGCGGCGATCAATTGCTACCTGTTCGACGAACTCGGCTTCAGCGGCAACCAGCAGGACTACTACGACCCGCGCAACAGCTATCTCAACGATGTGTTCGACCGCAAGCTCGGCATTCCGATCAGTCTGGGCGTGATCCAGATCGAACTGGCGCGACGCATGGGGGTACCGCTGGAAGGGGTGTCGTTTCCCGGCCACTTCCTGGTGCGCCTACCAGTGGATGACGGGCTGCTGGTGCTCGATCCGTACCATAAGGGCCGCTCGGTCGATGCGAACGAATTGAAACTGCGTGCCAAACCGCATCTCGGCGGCAACGATATCGACGATCAGCAGCTGTTGCAGATCCTCACGCCGGCTTCGCACCGCGCGATCCTGATGCGCATGCTGCGCAATCTGAAAGGACTTTACTCGGAGCGCGAGGCCTGGGACAAATCGCTGCGTTGCGCCGATCGGCTGGTGCGGCTTGATCCGAATCAGGCCGACGAGATCCGCGACCGCGGGATGCTCTATTTGCGCCTCGGTCACGGCAAAGGCGCGCGCAGCGATCTATCGCGCTACCTGCATCTCAAGCCGGAAGCCGACGATCTCGACAATGTACGCGCTGCGCTGATCGAAGCGGGCGGCAATACCAGCCGTCTGAACTGACCCCGCCCAGAGAGCAGCCGAGCAGGTTCGCGCGCCGCGCGCGTACGGCTCGGTCGGCTACCCGACCTCAACCATCTCGAAGTCGTCCTTGGTCACGCCGCAATCCGGGCAGGTCCAGGTGTCGGGCACGTCGGCCCATCGGGTGCCGGCGGCGATGCCTTCTTCCGGCAGTCCGTCGACTTCGTGGTAGATGAAGCCGCATACCACGCACATCCAGGTGCGGTAGGCGGCCTGCGGCGCGGTCGCGGCAGAGGTCATGGGTATTGGGTTCCGAGGGCACGGATTACGATGCAGAGCCGCTGCTATTCTCGCATCATCGTTTGAGACGCGAAAGCCGATGCCTGTTCTTGAACCTCGCTGGCCGCGGCGCGGACTCTATGCGCTGACCCCCGACCGTCTCGATACCGTCGGCTTGTGTGCCGCGGTGGAAGCCGCGCTGGAAGGTGGCGCGGTGCTGCTTCAGTACCGCAACAAGCTCGCTGATGCGGAGCTGCGTCGCGCGCAGGCAAGCGAGTTGCAATCGCTCTGTGCGCGCTTCGGTGTGCCGCTGCTGATCAACGACGATGTCGAACTCGCTCGCGACTTGCGCGCCGACGGCGTGCACCTGGGCGAGTCGGATGCCGACATCAAGGCGGCCCGCGCCGCGCTCGGGCCAAAGGCGATCATTGGTGCCTCCTGCTACGACGATTTCGCACGCGCCGAGCGCGCGGCCGCGGCAGGCGCGAGCTATCTCGCGTTCGGCGCATTCTTTCACTCCTCGACCAAGCCGCATTCGCGTCGCGCCTCATTGGATCTGCTGCGCGAGGCCGCCCACTTCGGCTTGCCACGGGTGGCGATCGGCGGCATTTGCTCCGACAATGCGCGCCCGCTCATCGCCGCCGGCGCCGATCTTCTCGCGGTGATCAGCGATGTATTCGACGCGCCGAATATCGAAACCGCCGCGCAGCGTTATGCCCCGCTATTCAAGGATTGATCAAATGACCGCCAGCAACCACGACCTGTTCGCCCGTGCCCAGAAGCTGATGCCCGGCGGCGTCAACTCACCGGTCCGCGCGTTCAAGAGCGTGGGCGGCGAACCGTTCTTCGCGCAGCGCGCCAGCGGCGCCTATTTGTGGGACGTGGAAGGCAAACGCTACATCGACTACATCGGTTCCTGGGGTCCGATGATCGCCGGCCACGCGCATCCCAGCGTGATCGAGGCAGTGCAGCGCGCGGCGAATTCCGGCCTCAGCTTCGGTGTGCCGAACCCGCTTGAAGTGACGATGGCGGAAACCATCGCGCGTCTGGTTCCGTCGATGGAAATGGTGCG
>JBKJTK010000263.1:0-3634 GCA_046590875.1 Chiayiivirga sp. | reverse complement strand
CAGCTTGGCCAACCCATCGATCATCCCGTACGGGTAACCGAGCACACGGCCGGCATCGCGCAACACCGCCTTCGCCGACATGGTGCCGTAGGTGATGATCTGGCTGACCCGGTCGCGTCCGTATTTGCGGGCGACGTAGTCGATGACTTCGTCGCGGCGATCCATGCAGAAATCGATGTCGAAGTCCGGTAGCGACACGCGTTCGGGATTGAGGAAGCGCTCGAACAGCAGGTCGTAGGGAATCGGATCGAGATCGGTGATGCCCAGCGCCCACGCCACCAACGATCCCGCCCCCGAACCGCGCCCCGGGCCGACCGGAATATCGTTGTCCTTGGCCCAGTTGATGAAGTCGGCCACGATCAGGAAGTAGCCGGGGAAACCCATGCTGAGGATCACGCCGAGTTCGAGATCCAGACGTGCGGCGTAGCCCTCGCGCGTATGCCCGGTCGCGACAGGATGCTTCCCCAGTCGCGCTTCGAGTCCCGCATGCGATTGCTGACGCAGCCACGATTCGATCGTGTGCTCGCTGGGCACCGGGAAGGCGGGCAGGAAGTATTTGCCGAGACTCAGTTCCAGGTTGCAGCGCTTGGCCAGTTCGACCGTGTTTTCCAGCACCGCAGGATGATCGGAGAAGAGCGTCGCCATGGCGTCGGCCGACTTCAGGTACTGCTCGGAACTGTAGTCGCGCGGTCGTTTGGGATCGGCAAGGACGCGTCCCGTGGAGATGCAGACGCGTGCTTCGTGCGCCTCGAAATCATCCGCCTGCAGAAAACGCACGTCGTTGCTCGCGACCACGGCGCAATCGCGACGTTGCGCCAGCGCGATGGCGGCGTGCAGGAATTCCTCTTCGCCTGCGCGCTGGGTGCGCACCGCTTCGAGATAGTAGCGATCGCCGAAACTGCGTTGCCAGCGTTCCAGCCGGCGCTCGGCGTCATCGTACTTGCCTTCGAGCAACGCGACGCCGAGCTCGCTTTCCCGCCCCGCCAGCACGATCAAACCGGCATTGCCCTCACGCAGCCACTCAGGGCGGATCGCGACATAGTCGCCGCGGTGGCCTTCGAGGTAGGCGCGCGACAACAACGTGGAAAGATTGAGATAGCCGGCGCGGTTCTGGCACAGCACGGTGAGACGCGTCGGTCGCTGGCCTTCTTCCTCCAGCCACAGATCGCTGCCTGCGATCGGTTTGATGCCGGCCTTCTCGGACGCCTGGTAGAACTTCACCAACGCGAACAGATTGCTTTGATCGGTCAATGCCACCGCGGGAAGCCCGAGCTGCACGCAACACTGCACCAGCTCCGCAATGCGGATGGTGGAATCCGACAGCGAATACTCGCTGTGCAGGTGCAGGGGGATGTAGCGAGGAGACATGGGTGGGGTCTGTTGACCTATCCGGGGCAGGTTAGTGCCCCGGTCCCGACCGAACAAGGCTTGACTTGAGCGGCCTCGCCGTCAACCAGGAAATCGCGCAGACCTGGCTTTCATCGCGCAGCGATTTTCGATCAGCGGACTCCGAAACGTCCCGGCGCGTCGGTGGCGGGGAGATAGCTCTCGCTGAACGCGCCATTGCGGCGCCCATCGGGCGCATAACCCTGTTCGTTGCGCTTGCGCAGCTCGACATCCAATCGTTCGCGCCGATGCAGCATCCACGTGCGGCGATCAATACCGGTTTCAGCAGGGTGCACGGCGACATAGTCGCAGTACTCGCGCCAGGCCAACCACTCGTGGCTCGACTCCGCCAATGCCAACTTCAGCACCAACGCATCGTCGAGATAGCCGTAGCGGCCGTCGTCGTCGGGGATCAGATCATCGGGCTCGACAAAATACGCCAGGGCACCGGCGAGGCGATCGCGCGCCGCCTCCGGAGCCTGCCAGTGCGGGCTGCTGAGCAGGTCGGCGATGCTGGGCACCAGTTCCAACGACGCACGCACGGCATGGGGCATGACGCTGCCGTCGAGTGCGGCTTGGTGCTCCCGAGCGCGCTGCGCGAGCGCCGCGTGGCGACCGACAAAACGCGACCCGGCCTGGTGCGCGGCAACGCGCAGCGGCGCAAGTGCGGCGTCGTCGGATTGTATTTGCAGTTCGATACGCATCTTGGGTGTCCGTCCTTTCGTTGTTGCCATCCCTGTTGATGCAGCAGGATGGCGAAAGGTGACGCGCAATGCGACGGCCGGAAGCCATCGTGACTTTCGGCTCAGGAAAAATGCCCAGAAAAATCGGGAAAACCCTGAAAAAGGTCGCCGGCCTGCATTGCCGCATGCACCGGTGCGTAGCTGCGGCGGTGCTGCGCGCAAGGACCACGTTGCTGCAAGGCTTGCAGATGTTCGGGTGTGGGATAGCCCTTGTGGCGGGCGAAACCGTAGTACGGATGGACGCGATCCAGATCGAGCATGATCCGATCGCGCGTCACCTTGGCGAGGATGGACGCCGCGCCGATGGCAGGTTCGCTGGCGTCGCCGCCGACGATGGCGCGCGCGTTGCAGGGTAGGTTGGACGGCAACTTGTTGCCATCGATCAAGGCGAGTCCGGGTGCAAGCGGCAGGCCGAGCAGGACGCGGCGCATGCCCTGCATCGTCGCCTGGAAGATGTTGAGGCGGTCGATCTCCTCGGCCTCAATCACCACGATGCAGTGTGCGACCGAGTGCAACACGATCAAGGGAAACAACGCGTCCCGTTTAGCCTCGCTGAGCGCCTTGGAATCGCCGATGCCATCAATCGGACGACTCGGATCGAGGATCACCGCAGCCACCACCAGCGGGCCGGCGAGAGGGCCGCGGCCGGCTTCGTCGACGCCGGCGACGAGGGTCAACACGCGTTGTTCCCGGGGGATGAAGTAACAAGCAATTCACCAATCGCTTCCGCCGCCCGCGCCGAGGCATCGCGCCTGAGTTCGCGATGGATCGCTTCGAAGCGCGGAATCAGCGCGGCGATGCGCTCGGGTTCGCGCAACCAGCGCAGGGTTTCTCTTGCGAGGCTTTCTGGTTTGCAATCGTTTTGCATCAGTTCCGGCACCAGGCGCTCGCCCGCGAGTGCGTTCGGAAGGCTGTAGCGATCGGTCTTCATCAGACCAAAGCCTCGCACGATGGCGTAAGTCAGTGGCGAAATCTTGTAGGCCACTACCATCGCGCGCTTCGCCAGCAGCGCTTCGAGGGTCGCGGTGCCCGAGGCCAGCAGCACCACGTCGGACGCAATCATGGCCTGATGTGCGTTTCCGTCGATCAGTCGGGAATGCGCGATGGGAAAGCGGGCGTCGGCCAGCAAACGTTCCAGTGCGTCGCGGCAGGCGCGGTTTGCAGCCGGAATCAGAACGTGGAGTTTCGGAATCTCGCCAGCGACGCGCGCCGCGGTATCGAGAAAGATTTCGCCCAGACGCGCGATCTCGCCCAGGCGCGAACCTGGGAGCACGGCGAGCACGGTGGCGTCCGGTGGCAGATCGAGTTCCCTCCGTGCCGCCCCGCGGTCGGGTTCCAGCGGCAGTGCATCGGCCAGTGGGTGGCCGACGAAGCGCGCATCGACCCCATGGCGCGCGTAGATCGGTGGTTCCATCGGAAACAGGCAGAGCACGCGGTCCGCACTGCGCCCGATCTTTGCCGCCCGTGATTCGCGCCAAGCCCAGACCGAGGGGCTGACGTAATGC
>JBKJTK010000184.1:0-3554 GCA_046590875.1 Chiayiivirga sp. | reverse complement strand
GAGTACTGAGGTTGCAGGGAGTAAGCGAGGTGCGACGAAGGGCGGATCGTTTGGATCTACCGCATCGGGCCACGATTCACCGTGACCCTTGCAAACACAGTGCGCGCACGATACACGTTCGTGTTAGGGAAAGCGACACCCGCGATGAATGGCCGCTAAGCCCACGCACAAAGTGCATTCGCGTGACGCCTCCGCCTTTGGTACCCGTGGCTTTCGTCAGGGGTGCGGGCCCGCAGCTTCCGGTAGGCTGCGCCAGCCTAGTCCCGTCTGCCAGGAATTCCCCGCATGAAAACCCGTCTCGCGCTGGCCCTTGCGGCCGCACTGAGCCTGTCCGCGCCGCTGTACGCCGCCGATGCCACGCCCACCGACAGCGCCGTTCCGATGGCCAGCAATCCGTTCTTCGCGCCGAGCGCGTTGCCCTACCAATTGCCGCCGTTCGACCAGATCCGCGATGAGCACTATCTGCCGGCCTTTGAGCGCGGCATGGCGGAACAGTTGAGCGAGATCGACGCGATCACCTCGGGCAAGGACGCGCCGAGCTTCGCGAACACCATTGTCGCACTCGAACGCAGCGGCCAGACCTTGCGACGGGTGAGCAATACCTTCGGAAACCTGGTCGGGGCGAATACCAACGCCACCCTCGACCAGATCGACGGCCAGATGTCGCCGAAACTCGCCGCGCACCAGGACGCCATCCAGCTCAACCCCAACCTTTTCGCGCGCATCAAGGCGCTCTATGAGCAGCGCGCGAAACTCGATCTAGACGCCGAGTCCCTGCGGCTGCTGGAGCGTTATCACACCGATTTCGTCCGCGCTGGCGCCAACCTGTCGGACGCCGACAAGACCAAACTCAAGGCGTTCAACGCCGAGTTGGCCTCGCTCTCGACGACGTTCGGTCAGAACGTGCTCAAGGGCACCAACGCCGCGGCGCTGGTCGTGGAGTCGCGCGAACAACTCAAGGGTCTGGACCAGAGCGCCCTCGCTGCCACCGGCGAAGCTGCGAAGGCACGCAAGCTGGAGGGCAAACACGTCATCGCGCTGCTGAATACCTCGGGTCAGCCCGCGCTGGCATCGCTCGATGATCGCAACCTGCGCCGCAAGCTGCAGCAAGTCTCGATTGCACGCGGCATCGACGGCGGGGAGTTCGACAATCGCGCCTTGATCCTCAAGACCGCGAAGCTGCGTGCCGAACGCGCCGCTCTGCTCGGCTATCCCGATCACGCTACCTACGTGCTGGAAGACGAAACCGCTCGCACAACCGCCGCGGTGAACAAGATGATGGCCGGACTGGCGCCAGCAGCGGTTGCGAATGCCAGGCGCGAAGCCGCCGACATGCAGGCCATCGTCAACAAAGAGGATGGCGGCTTCCAGCTCGCGGCGTGGGACTGGGCCTACTATGCCGAGAAGGTGCGCAAGGCACGCTTCAACTTCGACGAATCGCAACTGCGCCCCTACTTCGAGATGGAGAGCGTGCTGCAGAACGGCGTCTTCTTTGCCGCCAACAAGCTGTACGGCCTGAGCTTCAAGGAACGCAAGGAACTGCCGGTCTACCAATCCGACGTGCGTGTGTTCGAGATTTTCGACGAAGGCAACAGGCCGCTCGGGCTGTTCGTGCTTGATTGGTACGCCCGCGACAACAAGCGCGGCGGCGCGTGGATGAACGAATACGTTGGCCAGAGCGGCCTATTCGGCACCCGTCCCGTGGTCGGCAATCATCTCAATATCCCGAAGCCGCCCAAGGGCGAGCCGACATTGCTTACGTTTGATGAAGTCACGACCGCGTTTCACGAATTCGGCCACGCGCTGCACGGGTTGTTTTCAAACGTGCAATACCCGCGTTTCGCCGGCACCAACGTGCCGCGCGATTTTGTCGAGTATCCGTCGCAGGTGAACGAAATGTGGGCGACCTGGCCCGAGGTGCTGAAGAACTACGCCCGTCACCACAAGACCGGCGAGCCCATGCCCCAGGAATTGCTAGACAAGGTGCTGGCGACGCAGCAGTTCAATCAGGGCTTTACGACCACGGAATATCTGGCCGCGGCGATGCTGGATCAGCGCTGGCACCAGCTGAAACCCGATCAGATCCCCACCGATGTGGAAGCCTTCGAGGCGGCCGCGCTGAAACAAGCAGGCGTGGACTACGCCCCAGTGCCGCCCCGCTATCGCAGCGGCTATTTCAGCCACATCTTCGCGGGTGGCTACTCGGCCGGGTATTACGCCTATCTGTGGAGCGAAGTGCTTGATGCCGACAGTGTGGAGTGGTTCCGCGAAAACGCCGGACTTACCCGTGCCAATGGCGATCACTTCCGCAAGACCCTGCTGGCGCGCGGGGGCAGCGAGGACGCGATGAAACTTTTCAGCGATTTCCGCGGCCGCGCCCCGGACATCCAGCCCTTGCTCGAACGTCGCGGCCTGACTCAGCCCAAGAAGCCCTGATCCCGCCCACGCCCTCGATGCCGCCGCCTTCGGGCGGCGGTTGCATTTTGGGCGCGCGATACGCCGCAGCAGTTTCGCGAGCAGCTGGCAACTTGCAAGATTACGCGCCGGCATTCGTGCGAATCGCGCGGCGAAAACGCTAGCGAATATTTTCACCGGGCATCCATCTCGCTGAAAGAAAGCGATTTGCGGGTGCTGCAATGCCACGCTCCGGCTGGCACGGCGATTGCTGTCTCCCTGGCGAACCCGTCTGTGGAGAGCCCCCATGAAGTACCCCCTCATCATCATCGGTGCGCTGAGCCTTGGCTTGAGCGCTTGCGCCACCACCGACCGCGGCTACGGTTATCAAGACCGCGGTAACAACAATTACGCCTCCAGCAATCGCTGCCAGGCCTGCGGCGTCGTCGAACGCATCGATATCGCCCGCTACGGCGACGGCCGCGCCTCAGGCGCGGGCGCGGTCGTCGGTGCCGTGGTCGGTGCGGCCGTCGGCAATCAGGTCGGGAGCGGGGACGGCAGGCGCGCCGCCACTGTAGCGGGTGCGGTCGCCGGTGGTGTCGCAGGCCACCGAATTGAAGAAAACCGCAACGAACGAGATACGTACGCAGTCGTAGTGCAGATGGACGATGGACGTCGCCTGGTCGTGGAGCAGCGCAGTCTCGACGGGGTGCGCGAAGGAGCGCGTGTCGAAGTACGTAATGGCAAGGCACAACTGCTTTGAACTGACGTGAATCAACGACCCGGCTTGCCCGGGTCGTTTGCTTTTCAACCCAGGATCGCAACCTCTCCAACCCCTTTCCCGAGGAATATTTATGCGTACGATCGCCCTTCTCTTCGCAGCTGTCGTGGCTTGGGCCGCACCCGGTCTGGCTGAGGCGCAGCGCGTCACCTCCTCCGTAAGCCGCTATTCGATGATTCGCTGCGAGTCCTTCGGTATTCGGCAGAATTTCTGCGCGGCCGACACCCGCGGCGGCATCCGTCTTGCAAACGACCATAGCGGCGGTCGCTGCCAGATTGGCCGCACCTGGGGCTACAACGCTCAGGGCGTCTGGGTGGCCGCTGGCTGTCGCGCCGACTTCGCGCTCGGGCGCGGCGACAACTACGGTTGGGGCTCCGGC
>JBKJTK010000173.1:0-6452 GCA_046590875.1 Chiayiivirga sp. | reverse complement strand
GTCGTTGTCCTCGGCGCCTGTGCCCTTCGTCGCATGCGCTGTCGGAAACCAGCGCATCAGCACGACGTTTCTCACCAATGAACCCCGCGCATCAGGGCCGCGAACGCGATCTGCTCGTTCGTCGCATCGCTTTCACCGCGGCCCTTCATACCCTTGGCAGCCGACGAGTCCGGGAATAGTTCGAAGGCGGTGTTCATCACCACTTCGTAGGCCTTCGGCACCAAGGCGTTCAATAGCGCCGAGAAAATGCCCAGACGCGTGGCGATGCGGCTTGGACGTTCGACGATGGCCTGCACGATCAGGTCGCCGGCTTCGTCGGGGGATAGCGTCGGCACGCTGTCATACATCTTGGTCGGCGCGATCATCGCGGTCTTCACCAGCGGCATGTTGATCGTGGTGAAGGAGATTCCCTTGCCTGACAACTCGCCCTGGGCGCAGCGGCTGAAGGCGTCGAGTGCTGATTTCGAAGCCACATAGGCTGAAAACCGCGGCGAATTCGCCAGCACGCCGATCGAGCTGATATTGATGATGTGGCCGCGGCGACGCTCGGTCATCTGCGGCAAAAAGCCCATGATCAATCGCAGCGAGCCGAAATAGTTCAGCTGCATGGTACGCTCGAAATCGTGAAAGCGGTCGTAACTGAGTTCGATCGAACGCCGGATCGAGCGGCCCGCGTTGTTCACCAGCACATCGACGCCACCATGATCGGCGACCACTTTCGCGACAAGTTCGTCACAAGACTTCATCTCGGCAAGATCGCAGGTATAGGCATGGCAATCGCCACCCGCGGCCTTGATCGCATCGCGCGTGGCAAACAGTTCTTCCTCACCACGCGCCACGATGATGGTCTTCGCGCCGGCCGCGGCGACCTTCTCCGCTGCCGCGCGACCGATGCCCGCCGAGCCGCCGGTGATCAGCACCACTTTGCCGGCCACCTTTCCCTTCAGGGTGCGATCGACAAACAGGGACGGGTCGAGATGCCGCTCCCAGTAGTCCCACAGGCGCCATGCGTAATCTTCGAGCTCCGGCACACGGATCTTGCTGCCCTTGAGCGCGCGCTCGGTTTCGCGGCAATCGAAGCGAGTGGGATAGGTGATGAACTTCAGCATCTCGCGCGGGATGCCGAGATCCTTCAACATCATGCCCATGAAGCGCTTCACCGGCGGCAGGTTCGACATCGCCATGCGGATCGGCGCCGGAACGAAGGCGAACATGCGCGCATCCAGGCGCATCGTCATCTGTGGCGCGTGACCGGCCCTTGCGAACAGGTTCAGGATTTCCCCTATCCGGCGCGGCGCGGGGTCTGTCAGATGGAACACGCCGCCATCGAGCCCGGCCTTGTGCGCGATGTGGTCCATCGCGTCGGCGACGAAATCCACCGGCACCATGTTGACGCGTCCGCCCTCGATGCCGATCGTGGGCATCCACGAAGGCAGCGCTTCGCGCAGCTTCTTGATCAGTCCGAAAAAATAGTAGGGGCCATCAATCTTGTCGATCTCGCCGGTCTTGGAGTGGCCGATCACCACGCCCGGTCGATAAATCCGATACGGGATCTTGTCGCATTCAACCCGGACGACCTTCTCCGACTCGTGCTTGGTCTTGAAGTAGGGGTTATCGAGGTCTTCTGCCTCGGCAAACATGTCTTCGCGGAACACACCCGCGTACAACCCCGCGACTGCGATCGAGCTGGTGTGGTGGAAGCAGCCAGCCTTGATCGCTTCGGCCAGGTTGACGGCGTTGCGAGTGCCATCGATGTTGGCGACTTGCTGGCTTTCAGCATCAGCGGTGAGATCGTAGATCGCGGCCAGATGGAAGAAATGCTTGATCTTGCCGGTGAGCAGCTTGATTTGCGCCGCAGTCAGTCCAAGTTTCGGTTTGGCCAGATCGCCCGCGACGCTCTCGATGCGGCCCATGTCCCAGCCCATTTTCTCGCCGAGGTCATCGAGCTTCTTCTGCGAGCCCTTCCGTACCAGCACGTGGATTGTGCCCTTGCGCTTGAGCAAGTTGCCGATCAGATGACGCCCGATGAAACCGGTCGCGCCGGTGACGAAATAAGTCATTGCTCAATCCCCCGATGGCTGGCCGACGCGCCGGCAGACCCCTGCCCTGCGCCCCCGTACGGTGCGGCTGGCTAAAGATAGCCTCGCGCGGCGAATCTGCCTAGCGCCGCAAGAGTATTGCGCACCGATGCCGCTCGCCGCCGTCGTCCGGACCATCGTCATTCAGACCCAAGACCGGTGACATCATGGATGCTTGAACCGGGTTTGTCGCCACGTCTGGACAGCGTCGATGCATTCGCGTTGACCGCATCGGGGGCGCATGCTATCAACGTGCGCTCGCCGGCCGCACCCGTCGTCCCGGCATCCGTCCCCACTTCACCGCGGAGTCCGTCATGTCTGATTTGAAAGCGCAGTTCGAGCAAGCCGCGAAAGACATCAAGGACCTGTCAGAACGTCCCGACAACGACACTCTGCTCAAACTGTATGCGCTCTACAAACAGGGTGCCGATGGCGATGTCAGCGGGCCGAAACCGGGCTTCTTCGATTTTGTCGGCACCGCCAAATACGAAGCCTGGGCCAAGCTCAAAGGCACGGCGGGCGACGAGGCGATGAAGAAATACGTCGATCTGGTCAAGAAACTGCGGGGCTGATCCTGCCGCGATGGCCCGGCGCACGCACGAGCGGATTCTGGAGACCAGCCTGGCGCTGTTCAACGTGCGCGGCGAACCCAACGTCACTACCAACCACATCGCCGACGAACTCGAGATCAGCCCGGGGAATCTCTACTATCACTTTCGCAACAAGGACGACATCATCGAGCAGCTCTTCGCGCAGTTCGAAGAGCGCATGGATCGCGCCCTCATCACACCGGAAGGCCGGCTGCCGGAGCTCGAAGACATCTGGATGCAGCTGCACCTCGTCTACGAGTGCATCTGGGAATTCCGTTTTCTCTACCGCGACCTGGTCGACATCCTCAGTCGCAATCGCAAGCTGCGCATGCATTTCGCGCGCATCTTGAAGCGCGCCACCGAAAGCGCCACCGATGTCATGCGTGGCCTGGTGCAGGCCGGCATCATGCGAGCCTCGCCGGCCGAAGTGCAGGCCACCGCCAACAACATCCTCGTCATTGCCACCTTCTGGCTCAATTTCAGCAGCGTACGCGGCCAAAACGACGAGCAGGAAGCGATCCGTCACGGCATCCACCAGGTGATGATGTTGCTGGCGCCATTCCTGCGCGATGCGGAACGGCTGCACCTCAATACTTTGTCGCAGGCGTACGTGCAGGCCTGAGTCGGTACCGAGGATTCGACCGACCCGAGAGTTGCGAGGGGTTCGCAGTCATCGAGACCAAACGAAAACGCCCCGGCAATCCTTGCCGGGGCGCTCCGTGCTTCTGAAACAACTGACGAGGTTGTCGGCTTTGGAGGCCGTTTTGAAGCGCTGTTACGCGGCCTTGGCCTTGCGCACGACGCGCTTGGCAGTGGCGCGTGTCTTGCGGACGGCCTTCTTCACGCCGCCACGAGCGCGGGTCTTGACGCCGCGCTTCACGCCGAGCTTGTCGAGTACTGGTGCAAGGCGGCTTTCGAGTTCGGCCTTCACCGTGCTGTAGGTGGCTTCGGCGCGGGCGCGGATCGGAGTCACGACCGCATCGAAGCGCTCGCGTACTAGTTCGGCGCCGAGCTTGGCCTGATCCTGCAAGCTGGTGAGAGTCTGCTCGACACGCCCCGAAATCTGCTTGCCTTCTTCGACCAGCGTGCTGTAGAGCTTGATGCCTTGCTTGCGCGTCAGCGACACGGCGCCGATGCCGGCGAGCAGCAGGTCGCGGGATTCGATACCGGACTTGCTGGCACCCGCCGCGCGGCGGGTCTTGATTTGCTTAGCCATGAATTACCTCTAGGGTTGTCGAGGCCGCATCTGGCCCGGATTCGGAAGTACGAGGCTTCGTACGAGGCGTATGCTGGCGGCTAGCTCTAGAACTTTCACACTAGGCACCCGACCACGGCGCGGAGAGCAACGATGGCAGCAAAGAAAAATGCTTGGGCGGCGTTCCCGCATGAGGCCAAGGCCTACGACTATTCTGGCGACAAGCTCGTTAAGGCCTGGGAAAAATTGCACGCAGGTGACTGCGAACCGTTTCCCGATGAAGCTCGCATCGTCAAGCTGCTGAAGACCAGTTCCAAGCTGGGCAAGGCTGCGGATGCCGGCAAGCTCGCGACCGCGTTGCAGGACGCGTGGCGCGACTACCATCGCGGCGATTTCCAGGCCGCATTCGAAGCCGGCGAAAAAATCGGCACGCTCGGCGCTTCTGTTGCAGTGAAAGCTGGCGGCATCCACGCCATCTATCTTCTGGAGGACGAAAAGGAGCAGCTCAAGCGCTACGAGGCGCTGGGTGCGATGGCTGAGGAAGCCAGCAAGGCACTGCCGGACGAGCACAACACGCATTACCGCCGCGCGTTTGCAATCGGACGCTACAGCCAGAGCATCTCGATCGCGAAGGCGCTGTCACAGGGTCTGGCCGGCAAGGTCAAGGAAAGCCTGGACAAGACCTTGAAACTCGCGCCCAAACACGCTGAAGCGCACACCGCGCTCGGGCTCTATCACGCCGAGATCATCAACAAGGTCGGCGCCCTGCTGGGCGGCATGACCTACGGCGCCAAGGCCGCTACCGGCGAGGAACACCTCAAGACGGCACTCAAGCTCACCCCGGATTCACCCATCGCGCATATTGAATACGGTAATGGCTTGATCCTGCTTTACGGCAGCAAGAAAGAAGACGAGGCCGCCTCAGCCTACGAGAAAGCGACCAAACTCAAGCCGAAGGACGCGATGGAAAAGCTCGACGTCGAATTTGCGAAGTCGCAGTTGGAAGACTGAGCCGGCGCGCGGACATCGGTAGCCCGGGTAGAGCGCAGCGAAACCCGGGGAGTTCGAATGCCAATTGGTATCGAGCCGACGAAATTCCCGGGTTTCACTGCGCTCTACCCAGGCTACGTTCCTCTGATCGATCGATGCGTTCTAGACCGCCAGTGCCCGATCCAGCGTCAAGCGCGCGTCACCCGGCGTGATTGGCTGTTCCCAGTCTTCCATCAGCGTGATGTAGAGCAGCTTCTCGAACTCGCCGCGGAAGCGACAGATGATTTCATCGGGTTTATTCACCGCCTTGGCATCGGTAATCAGGCCGAAATGCACCCGGCCGTTGTAGCTGAGGATGCTGATGCCCATGCCGATACCGCCGGTCTGCGGCACCCAGAACATCTGTTCAACGAGTTTGCAGCCGGCCAGATAGATCGGCATCTGCGGGCCGGGCACGTTGGTCGCGACTGCGGTGGCCTTGCGGCTGAACAGGTCGAGTGCGAAGCGCTGCACCGGCACCGGTGTCATGCCGAGCGCAGCGAGTACACCGAAGGTCATCACCGCCTGGCGTGAACCCTTGATCTGGCGCATGTTCTCCGCGACATGCTCAAGCCGCGCCAGCGGATTCGCCTCGCCGATCGGCAGGTCGAGGAAGACCAGGCCGAAGTGGTTGCCGAGTTTCTTCGCGTGTTCCAGCGGGCGCAGATTCACCGGCACGGTGGCACGGATGGTGAGGCCGTCGACCTCCTCGCCGCAGTCCATCAGATACGAGCGCAGTGCACCTGCCGCTGAGGCCAGCAGCACATCGTTGACGGTGCAGCCCAGCGCGCGGCCGATCGTCTTCACTTCTTCCAGTCCGATCGGTTCGGCCCAGGCGCAGCGTTTGCTGACACCGAGCGGGCCCTTGAACAGCGTCGGCGGATCGTCCGGCAATGCCAGCGCAATCGCCAGTTCGCGCGCGATCTCGCCGCCTTCTTTCGCGATCATCCCCGCCAGCGAAGGATCGCGATACATCTCCATGCCCTTTTCAAGCACCTTCCCACCCAGCTTCACCGCGCGATCAATCTGCGCCTTGGCGGGCGAGAAAAATTTCTGAGTGACTCGTTCGCCGTCCTGTTTCAACCAGGCCTGGGTCAGTTCGGCACCCTTCTTCGGCTTGGACGCAACGTCAGTGAGCGACAGCATCACCTGCACCAGGGCGATGCCGTCGGCATAGCAGTGATGGATGCGCATGACCAAGGCGCTGCCGCCCTGGTAATTGTCGACCAGATGGAACTGCCAAAGCGGCTTGGAATGATCCAGCGGCGTGGAGGCGAGTTGGCTGACCAGACGTTCGAGTTCAGGTTTTTTTGCTGCGCCCGGCAAGGCAGTGAGGCGGATATGCCAGTCGAGATCGAAATCCGCGTCGGTTTCCCAGAACGCTGCCGAGCCCGTGTCGACCGCCTTCTGACGGAAGCGCTTGAACGCGAGAAAGCGCTCGGCGATCACCTTGCGGAAGGCCTTGAGGTCAAGTCGGTCCTCGAACATCAGGACCCCGGTGATCATCATCAGGTTGGTCGGTTTCTCCATCCGCAGCCAGGCGGTGTCGACTTTCGACAT
>JBKJTK010000063.1:0-6268 GCA_046590875.1 Chiayiivirga sp. | reverse complement strand
ATCACCACGGTGAAGGCCATCGGGTGGAACATCTTTCCCTCGATCCCGCTGAGCGCAAAGATCGGCAGGTACACCGCAGTGATGATCATCACGCCGAACAAGCTGGGCTTGATGACCTCCGCGCTGGCGCTGGCGGCCAACTCGAAGCGTTCGTCGCGCTGAAGCAGGCGACCGAGCCGGTGCTGCGCTTCACCGAAGCGCCGCAGGCAGTTCTCGACAATGATCACCGCCCCATCCACGATCAATCCGAAGTCGAGTGCGCCCAAGCTCATCAGGTTGCCCGAGATACGGTTGTGCACCATGCCGGTGATGGTCATGAGCATCGTCAGCGGGATTACTGCGGCAGTGATCAACGCGGCGCGCAGGTTCCCCAACAACAGGAACAGCACCGCGATCACCAGCAGCGCGCCTTCCCACAGGTTGGTGCGCACCGTCTCGATGGTGCGGTCAACGAGTTCGGTGCGATCGTAGACGGCAGTGGCATGCACCCCGTCGGGCAGCGTGCGGTTGACCTGCTCGAGCCGCGTGGCGGCGCGTCGCGCGACCGCACGGCTGTTCTCACCGACCAGCATGAAAACGGTCCCGAGCACGATCTCGCGGCCGTTCTCGGTAGCGGCCCCGGTGCGCAGCTCGCTGCCCTCGACCACCTCAGCGACTTCGCGCAAGCGAATCGGCAAGCCATCGCGCTGCGCGACCACGATCTCGGGCAACGCATCAACTCCTTCGATCTGGCCGGGGACGCGAATCAGGTACTGCTCGCCCGAGCGCTCGATGTAGCCCGCGCCGGCGTTTGCATTGTTGCGAGCGACGGCATCGAGCAGATCGCGCAGCGTCAGTCCGTAGGCCACCAGCCGTGCCGGATCGGGCGTGATGTGAATCTGCCGCACGTAGCCACCGACGGTATTGACCTCGGTGACGCCGTCGAGATTACGCAACTGCGGACGGACCACCCAGTCCTGCAGCGTGCGTAAATCCGTCGGCGACCACGGTTTGCCGGTCGGACCGATTACCCCTTCGTCGGCTTGCACGGTGTACATGAAGATCTCGCCGAGGCCCGTGGCGACGGGTCCGAGGTTCGGCTCGACGCCGGGCGGCAACTGCCCCTTGGCCGTCTGCAAGCGTTCGGCGACTTGCTGGCGCGCGAAGTAAACATCGGTGCCGTCCTCGAAGACCGCAGTCACCTGCGAGAGGCCGTAACGCGAGATCGAACGCGTGTAGTCGAGCCGGGCAAGGCCCGCGAGCGCGGTCTCGATCGGATAGGTCAGGCGCTGCTCGGCTTCCAGCGGGGAGTAACCTGGTGCCTCGGTGTTGATCTGCACCTGGACGTTGGTGATGTCGGGCACGGCATCGATCGGCAGGCGCTGATAGCTCCACACGCCGAGCGCCGCGAGACTGAAGGCGAGCAACAGCACCAGCCATCGGTGCGCGATGGCCAGGCGAATGATTCGTTCAAGCATGGCAGCGTCCTCAGTCCGTCGCTGACGCGACAACGCCCGCAACGCGGGCTGGGCTTTCGCGTCGCAGCGTTGCTGCTCGCTCAGTGATCATGGCTGGCACCGGACTTCTCGATGTCCGCCTTGATCAGGAAGCTCTGCTCAGTCACGTAGGTCGTGCCTGGCTTGAGTCCTGCTACCACCTCGACGTGCTCTTCATCCTGTTGGCCCAGTTCGAGCATGCGAACCTCGTAGGTGTCGCCGATTTGCGCGAACACCACGGTGAAATCGCGGAAGCGTTGCAACGCGATGCGTTTAACAGCCAGCGGCACCTCGCGCGAGGCGACGGTGACTTCGCCTTCGACCGCCATGCCCGGGCGCCACGCGCCCTCTGGATTCGGCAACGAGGCACGAGCCACCACGGTCTGGCTCGCCGCGCTGGCCAGCGGCAGCAAACGATCGAGCGTCGTGTTGGCCGTGAGCTCGCCCGCGGTCGCGCGGACCCGCATCGCCTGTCCCGGAGCGAGCCGTGTCGCATCGGCACCGAAAGCGTTGAACTCGACCCACAACGTCGAGAGGTCGGCAATCTCGAACAACGGGCCATTGCCGGCGACATCGCCCACGTTGGTGTGGCGCGCCAGCACGACGCCGCCAAATGGTGCGGTGACCGCAAAGGTGCGCAGGCTGTCGCGGTTCTCAACGATCGCCAGCTTCTGGCCGGCCTTCACCGTGTCGCCCAAGCGCACGCGCACCTCCCGTACCGGCCCCTCAAAGCGCGATCGCACCTCTGCAAAGCGGTTGGAGTCCAGCGCCACGCGTCCCATCAGCTGCACGCGGTCGTGGATCGTGGTCGGCCCCGCCACCTCCGTGCGTACCCCCGCTGCGTGCGCGACCGGCGCCGGGATCGTGGTGCGTCCCTCGTAGGAGTCGTAGCTCCAGCGATGTGATTTGCCGGCATGCTCGGCGACGACCACGACGTCGAAAGAGTGTGGCTCGGTGACCGTCCCATCACCGACCAGCACGTCGCCCTGTGGTGCGAAGTTGAAGCGGTTTACCTCGCCATCGAGCCGCGACAGTTCGATCGTGGCGCGCACCTCGCCCGCCGGCAGCGGCTTGTCGCCGCGGAAGGCATAAAGCCGATACTCCGGCGGCACGCCGGTTTCGAAAATCGTAACCTCCAGCGCGAAGTCGCCATCGCGCAGCAGGCGACCGCGATGCGGGCCGCGCTCGAAATCGGCGGCCGGTGCGCCGTGACCGGAAGCCTCGGCGGTTTCGCCTGGCGCGGAAGAATCGCCGCACGACGACAACGACAACGCCAGTGCGAGCAAGGGAATCAGGAAGAAACAGCGTTTCATGGCATCACTCCGGCGGCGGCTGTGGACCGCTCGATATCGGCAAGGTGTTGGTGGTAGCGCGCCGCAGCGGCGAGGCGCTCGAGCTGCAACTGCAGCAACGTGGCCTGCGCCTGGGTCAGCTGCAGGATCGAATAGCGCGCGTCGTCGTAACCGGCTTGGGTCAGTGCCAGTCCTTTTTCGGCGGCAGGAATCATCCGTTTAGTCAGGGCCTCGTACTCCGTGCGTGCGTGACGCAGTTCCTGGTAGCGCGCGAACAATTTCTGCCGCGCTTCCAGCGCCGCGGCCTGCTGACGCGCGTGCAGGGCGGCTTGCTCGGCGTCGGTGCGCGCGACGGCATACGCGCTTCTTTCCCCCGTTCCGAAAGGCATTGCGAACGACAGGACCAAGCCTTGGTCATCGAGCGCTTCGAGGCGGCGTACGCCCAGGCTCAACGACAGGTCGGGACGCGAGGCGGCGCGTGCAAGCACGCGGTCGGCGGCCAAGCGATTACCCTCAAATCTGAAGGCGGCCACTTCCGGCGTATGGTCTAAGCGCGCCGCAAAACCCTCGAAGTCGGGTAGCGCAGGGAGCGCCAGCAGGTCGCCGGTCGCCTCAATCGGCACGGCCTGGGACTCGCCCCACAACGCGGCGAGCGCGAACTGCGCGCTGGCCAGTTCGTGTTCGGCGTGTTCGTGCGCGATCTCGGCCCGCACGACCGCAATCTGCGCCAACGACCGGTCGCCCTCGGGAGCGACGCCGCGCTCGACGCGCTGTCGCACCGCGGCTTCGGTTTCACGCGCCAGGATCCACTGTTGTTTCGCCAGGGCGAGCTCATGCTGCCCTTCGGCCACGGCGATGTAGCGACGCGTGGTTTCGGCCGCGAGATCCAGCCGTCGCTGCTGCACCACGTTTTGTTGGCGCTCGACGTCGGCTCGGCCGCGCGCCTGGCGCGCGGCGCGCTTGCCGCCCAATTCGATCACCTGACCCAGGCGCAACGTGGCCTCGGCGCTGTGCAGGCCCGACAGCGAGCCCGTGCCGGCGACGTTTTCGAGATCCGCGCCGAGCGTCATGGCCGGCTTCAGGCTGTCCAGACGCGCCTGGCTTTCCAGCGCCTCGACCGCCGCGCCCTCTGCGCGCAGTGCCGGATTCGATTTCAACGTGCGGCGAATCGCCGCTTCCAAAGTCACTTCGGCCGCGAAAGCCGTCGACGCAGCCATGCCCATCGCCCCGGCCAAGGCCAAGGTCCAACGTTTTCGAACGAACACACGCCTCTCCTATCGAACAACCCGCACGCACGGAATCAGCCGCAACGAATGCGGCCGGGTTTCACGGCAGGGTCAGACGATCGGAGGTCGGTGAGGAGGCGGTCCAGCCGCCGCGGCCGCAGTGGCCGGCAGGAAAGAAGGAATCCACCCGACAGGGGGAAGGCCGGCAAGGCGCAAGGAATCCACTGTCGGCAACGCTGCGCTGACGGACGCCGCCTCATGCAGATGGGGAATCACAGTGCCCGCATCGTCACCTGCGAACGGCGCGGGCTCATCGTGCTCGGCGAGCACACCGCCATGGGTGTGTCCATGGTCGGCCGCCGCGTGGGCGTGTACTTCCCAGCGCGGCAGCCCTGCCGTCACGACCGTCAGCACCAGCAACAGCCCCAAGCCTCGTGTGAACGCAGTGCGAGCCAAGGTCGTGCGGAGAGGGGCCAGAGAGAACATGGGCCGAGAGGATGCCCGAGACGGGCAACCGCTGGCAAGCGGGGGTGCGCCCAGAACGACGCAGATGCTCCGCGCGCGGTTCCCTTCATGTCTGATCCGGCTGATTCGATCGTGGATCACCTTGCGTCCGTGTGCGCTTCCGCACGGAAGGGCTTCTCGCGCCGCGCGTATCCTCAATGCAACCGGCGCATTGCCGAATGAGAGGAGAAGTGCATGAACGTCACCAGGATATCGATCGCCCTGTCCGTTGCGATGGCGCTTGGCGCGTGTGCGTCCAACCCTCCAGCGCAGAGCGATTACGACTCGGAACCGCCGAAGGCAATGGAGCCCGCGATGGAGCCCGACATGGAACCCGCCATGCCGGCGTCATCGATGTCGCTGCATGATCGAGTGCACGATGCCCTGCAGCAACAGATGGGAAGTGCAGCCTCGGGGATTTCGGTTCGCGTCGATGGATCCAAGGTCTTTCTAGGCGGCCACGTCGGAAGTCAGGCTGACCACGATCGTGCTCATGAGATTGCGCATGATGTGTCGGGCGTGACCTCGGTGGATCACGGGTCGCTCAAGGTTCATTGAGCACCGCGCTCAAGCGGGTTACCTCCGCTCCGCCCTGCCACCGGGGCGTTCCTCCGGTGGCGGTCAGTGCTTCGTGTTGCTTCGTCCGCGATGTGCGCAACGAGGCGCGTGTGTCGCGGTCGACCCGGCGAATCGAACTTGCTGCGGCGCGGACGGATCGGCGTCGAGTTAGCGTCCGGCTACTGCTGCAGCTCGTTCGCCTGAACGGAAAGACTACGGACCTTTCGGGGATGTAGTGATACGCGGCGGATTCACTCTTCATTGCATTTTCCGCATGCACGCTGTTTCCACCCTGACCAAGGAACAGCCGCCATGTCACGCTCCCGAGTACTTCCGTTCGCACTCTTTGCGCTCGCCTTTGCCCTGGCGCCGCTTGCCCATGCGCAACAGGCCTCCTACTACGATACCGATCGTTACGGGTACAACGACGGCCGTGGTGACGGCTATCGCGACCAATACGCGCCTCGCTACGAGCAGGGCAACTACAACGACCGACGCTATTCCGATAACCAAAACCTTCATGACGAAGTACACGAGGCGGTCGAACAGGCGCTCGGCGCAGACGCCGCCCGCATCCGCATTGACGTGCGCGGTAGAAACGTCTACTTGAGCGGATCGGTGCGCAACGCGCGGGTTCGCGCCATCGCACACGAAGTTGCACACGACGTTCCCGGCGTGCGCAGCGTATCGATGCGCAACCTGTATGTCAGCCGTGGATATGCTTATCGATACTGATTTGGAACCTGCACGGTCCTCGCACGTCGCCTGTCAACACCGGTTGGCGCGTTGAGACTGGAGTGAGAGGTCCTTGAGCCCGACGGGCCAGCGAGAGCGCTCGCTGGCCTGATCGGTGGATGGAAGCCTCGAGCACACACGCTGGATGGCACGCGCGTCGCCAGTGAGCGCTCGTGGTGACGTGCCGCCACCCCCGCTGCCGCAGGAATCGCCCACAGCCGATTTCCGTGCTTTGACAGCGCAACAATCGAGTCATTCAGAATAGGCGGGGGCGCTGGAGTACGGACCTAGGTCCAATGCTTCGTCTCGCCGTTTCGAAGCGCAAGTTCGTGCGCATGGCGCGGCTGAAACTACGCGCGTCGTGCAGATTGTGATCCCTGACGGGTAAAAGGCCAGCGCAGTTGCGCGCGATAACGCGTTGGAAACGAGGCGTCGCGCAGCCCTACATCGCGTGCGCCCAGCAGCGCCCGGGGATCGC
>JBKJTK010000004.1:0-7028 GCA_046590875.1 Chiayiivirga sp. | reverse complement strand
TCGAATACGGTCTGTGGAGTGGCAACACCGGGCTGGTGCCGTTGCTCGGACTGTGTCCGCTGCTGGCCGTCAGCGACAATGCGGTGAATGCGCTGGGACTCGGGCTCGCTACAGTGCTGGCGCTGGCCTGCACCCATCTCGCGGTATCGGCACTGCGCCGCTGGACGCAACACGAGGTCCGCCTTCCGGTCTTCGTCCTGATCATCGCCACGGTCGTCACTACGATCGAACTGGCGATGCACGCCTTCCTGCCGGAACTGCATCGCGTGCTGGGATTGTTCGTCCCGCTGATCGTCAGCAACTGCGCGATCATGGGCCGTGCCGAAGCGTTCGCGTCGCGGAATTCGCCGCTGGCCGCAATGCTGGACGGGCTCGCAGTCGGACTCGGATTCCTGTACGTGCTGCTGCTGCTGGGCGCGACGCGCGAATTGCTCGGCCAGGGCACCTTGTTTGCCGGTGCCGGCAGCCTGCTCGGCCTGCCTTGGCTGGAACTGTCGAGCGGCGGACACTATCGCGGCTTTCTGCTCGCCATCCTGCCGCCCGGCGCCTTCGTGTTGCTGGCACTGCTGATCGCGCTGAAAAATCGTGCCGAAACGGCGCGGCGCACCCGCCTCGCCGACGTCGCCGCCGACGCCGCATGAAGCCCGCTGAACGCATCGAACTGTTCCGCCGCCTGCGCGAACTCAATCCCAAGCCGACGACCGAACTCGAGCATTCCTCTTCATTCGAACTCTTGATCGCGGTGATCCTGTCGGCGCAGGCGACTGATGTCGGCGTCAACAAGGCGACGCGCCGCCTGTTTCCGATCGCGAACACGCCGGAGGCACTGCTCGCCCTCGGCGAGGACGGCTTGAAGCGCGCAATCGCCAGCATCGGCCTCTACAACACCAAGGCGAAGAACATCATCGCGACCTGTCGCCTGCTCATCGATGAGCACGGCAGCCAGGTGCCGCACGACCGCGCGGCTTTGGAACGCCTGCCCGGGGTCGGCCGCAAGACCGCGAACGTGGTGCTGAACACCGCCTTTGGCGAGCCGACCATCGCGGTCGATACCCATATTTTCCGGGTCGCGAACCGCACCGGGCTGGCGCCGGGCAAGAACGTGCTTACGGTTGAACGGGCCCTGCTCAAGCGTGTGCCGGCCGACTTTCGCCTGGACGCCCATCACTGGCTGATCCTGCACGGGCGATACGTCTGCAAGGCGCGAAAACCCGATTGCCCGGGCTGCGTGATTCGCGATGTTTGCCGCTATCGCGACAAGACTTTGGGCTGACAGTCACCGTGGCCGCCGGGTGCCGAGCGGTCCGGCACAACCTTCGTTCACGCCCGGTTGCCACTCCCGGGCGCGAAATCGCCACGCTCCAAAGCGCCGCGTCTGACACTCGACCCGACCCGAGGCAAGCTCCTCCGATATCTAGCCCGACTTTGCTCCTTTCCCGCCTTCCCCCGAATCGCCGCGAATCCATTTGCCTCCTGCTCCACTCTTGCAGGCCTGAATCGGTCGCCATGCCGTTACCCCCAAGTCCTGACGGGGGGTAAGATGCTGCGCGACCAACCCGTGTTCCCGGAACGCTTCCAAGGACCGTCGTTGAGCTATCTGTTGGCCGATCCGCTGATGGTTACTGCAGCCCGCGATGGCGACGCCGCCGCGCTCGGGCAGCTGCTGGCCGCTTCGCGCACTCAGGTCAAGCGCTACGCCGAACGTCACTGCATCGTCCACGACGTCGAGGACGCGGTGCAGGAAACCCTGATCCAGTGCAGCCGCCATATCGGCCAGCTGCGCGCGATCGAGGCCTTTGCCGGCTGGCTGTTCCGCATCGTCAAGCGCGAATGCGACCGCCTCAAGCGCCACTGGCGCCTGCACATCCACGACTACGCGCCCGATCAACCGTTGCCGGAATTGGTCACACGCCCCACCGAGGAATTGCGTTGCGACATCATCGCCGCGCTGCAATCACTTCCCGTGCACTATCGCGATGTTCTATTGCTTCGCGATGCGGAGGAGCTGTCGATTGAGGAAATCGCCGAACACCTCGGGCAGACTCGCCTCGCGGTCAAGGCCCGTCTGCATCGCGCACGGGTCTTGGTGCGGGAATATCTCGATTCATGAGTTCGCGTTCTGCGCCACTGTTTTCGCTGCGGCGCCCGTCTGGCGCTGCCGCCCTGTATTTCGTGCGTCGCCGAGGCGGCGACGCAACACCGAATCCCGCCGAATCCGGCGGGGAAATCCCGCGGGCATCAAGCCCGCTCGTTCCAACCGGGAGATTCACCATGTCGAACAAGATCATGAAACCGCTGTCCCTCGCCGTGGGCGTTGCCTTTGTCGGCTCGCTTGCGATCGCACAGGCCGCCACCGCTTCCAGCTTCAGCCTCGTCGACATGGACGCCGGCTATCAGCTCGCAGGCGATCCGGCCGCACACGCCGACAAGGCCAAGCACGAAGGTAGCTGCGGTGAAGGCAAGTGTGGCAATAAGATGTTCGACGCAATGGACGCCAACAAAGACGGCTCGGTGACGCGCGCCGAATGCGATGCGCATCACGACACGATGTTCAAGAAAATGGACGCGAACAGCGACGGCAGCATCACCCGCGCCGAATCCGATGCCGGAATGAAGGCCATGCACGAAGGGAAATGCGGCGAAGGCAAGTGCGGCGCCGACAAGGCTAAGAAGGAAGGTGCTTGCGGTGCCGACAAGGCCAAGGAAGGTGCCTGCGGCGCCGACAAGGGCAAGAAAGAAGGCGCTTGCGGCGCAGACAAGGGCAAGGAAGGCAGCTGCGGCGGTTCGCTGTAATCCATGAGCATCCCGCGCGCTCTCGCCAGCGATAGCGCCGGACTCGGCCTGCGGCGGGCCCTTACCAACCCGCTCCAGGATGCGGCTCCGGGCGGCTTCGATTTTCTCGAAGTCGCACCGGAGAACTGGATCGGCGTCGGCGGCCGCTACGGCAAGGCGTTCGCTGCGCTGACCGAACGCTATCCGCTCGTATGCCACGGCCTGTCGCTGTCGCTGGGCGGACCCGATCCGCTCGACGAGGCTTTTCTGCATCGCCTGCGGCGTTTTCTCGACCTCCACCGCGTGCCGCTGTACAGCGAGCACCTGAGCTATTGCAGCGACGACGGCCATCTGTACGACCTGATGCCGATCCCGTTCACCGCCGAAGCGGTAACCCACGTCGCCGAGCGCATCCGCCGCACCCAGGACATCCTCGGCCGCCGCATCGCGGTGGAGAACGTGAGCTACTACGCCGCGCCGCACCAGGAGCTGCGCGAAATCGATTTCCTCAACGCCGTGCTGCGCGAGGCCGATTGCGACCTACTGCTCGACGTCAATAATATCCACGTCAACAGCGTGAATCACAGCTACGACGCGCTCGACTTCCTGCACGCATTACCGCCCCAACGCGTCGCCTATATCCACATCGCTGGTCACTACGACGAAGCCCCGGACCTCAGGATCGACACCCATGGCGCGGCGGTGATCGATCCGGTATGGCAGCTGCTGCGCGCGGCGTACGCGCATGTGGGCGTGCGTCCCACCCTGCTCGAACGTGATTTCAATTTCCCGGCGTTCTCCGAATTGCTCGATGAAGTCGGCCACGTGCGTCGCCTCCAGCAATCAGCCGTTGCCGAGCAAGCTCCAGACCATGCAGCCACTGCCTGAGACGCCGTCGCGTCTCAAGACGCAGCTATACGGCTTCGCCTCGCATCTGCGCGATCCCGCGCTGTCGCCGGCTCCGAGTGGACTCGAAGATCGTCGCCTGAAAATCTATCGCGAGCTGTTTTACAACAATATCGAAAGCCTGCTGGCGAGCAATTTTCCGGTGATCCGAACCTTGCTCGGCGATACGTGCTGGAAAGCGCTGGTACGCGCCTTCTATCGCGAGCATCGCTGCCACACGCCAATGTTTCCCGAACTCGGACGCGAATTCCTGCGTTATCTGGAAACCCGTCAGCAACACGGCGAGTCCGACCCGCCGTTCCTTCTGGAACTGGCGCATTACGAATGGGTGGAATTGGCGCTGACGCTCGACGAGGACGAGATCGATGCCATCCCGCACGAGCGCGACGGCGATCTGCTTGAAGGCGTCCCGGTCACCTCGCCGCTGGCCTGGCCCTTGGCCTACACGTGGCCGGTGCAGCAATTGCGCGCCGAATATCAACCGTCTGAACCGCCGCCGCAGCCGACCTTCCTGCTGGTAGTGCGCAATCGCGCCGACCAAGTGCAGTTCAAGGCGATTGATGCGCTCGGTTTTCAATTGATGCAGGGGCTGCACGATAACGATGCGGGGCTCACCGGCCGCGCCTTGCTCGAAGCGCTGGCGCGCACACGCGCTGCGCCCGATGTTGCAGCGTTCGTCGCCTCCGGTGCGCGCATGCTGGAGCAGTTGCGCGCGCGCGACGCGGTGCTGGGAACGCGGCCGGTGAATCTTTAGCACCCTCCCCTGCGAAAGCAGTGGAGGGCTGGGGAGGGGTCGCTCTTGCCGACACACCTCGCTCAGAGCGTCACCCCTCCCAACCTCCCCCTGCCAGCAGGGGGAGGAGCAGACCTGCCATCACCCGAGATGCACAAATGAACCGTTTCATCGACCTCTTTCACACCCTCCGCGACCGCCTCGAAGGGCTCGGCGAGTGGCTCGCGCCATTGGGTTTACGCGTCATCCTCGCGTGGGAATTCTGGGAGGCCGGGCGCGAGAAATATTCCGGCAGCAACTGGTTCATGGATATTCAGGGCCAGTTCCCCTTCCCGTTCAATATCGTTCCGGCGAATCTGAGCTGGGGCATGGCGACGTGGGCCGAAATGCTCGGTGCGATCGCATTGCTGCTTGGGCTGGGGACCCGCTTCGCCGCGTTCTCGCTGTTCGTGCTGACCATCGTCGCAACCGCCGCGGTGCACTGGCCGGACGACTGGATGATGTTCAGCGAACTGCTCCAGGGCTACGCGATTACCGACAAAGGTCATGGAAATTACAAGTTGCCGCTGATCTTCCTGGTGATGCTGGTGCCGCTGATCCTGCGCGGTGCGGGCAAGTTGAGCCTCGACGCATTGTTGTGCCAGTGGCGCGGCGATGGCGCGATCCCGGCGCCGAACGCCGATACGATCGCATGGGGTCTGGCCGCGGTCGTCGTTGGATTGCCACTGGCGATGCTGCTGCCGGTGTTCGGTCTGACCCTCGCGGTGTGCGGTGTCGTGTTGTTGGGATTGTCGCGCTGGTTGCACGTATAGCGGGCGCGGCGTTCGGCATGTAGGGAGCGAGTCGAACCCTGCGCGGCACCTGCGACCGCCGGACGTGGGCATGGCAACGGGCTGGCACGAAGCAGGGCATCACGCTGCTATCCTTACGGCATGACGAGTTTCTTTACTACCGGCCGCATGGCCGAGCGTTTCCGTGGCTTTCTTCCGGTGGTGGTGGATGTCGAGACCGGCGGCTTCGATTGCGAACGGCATGCCTTGCTGGAAATCGCCGCGGTGCCGATCGAGATGAACGAAGATGGGGTGGTACGGCCCGGTGAAACGGTGTCCACGCACGTGGTGCCCTTCCCGGGCTCGGTGCTCGATCCCAAGGCGCTGGAGATCACCGGCATCGACGTCGATCATCCGTTCCGCGACGCGAAAGACGAACGCGCCGCACTCGATCACCTGTTCAAACCGATCCGCGAAGCCGCGCGCCGCAATGGCTGCCAGCGCGCGATCCTGGTCGGACACAACGCCGCCTTCGACCTCGGCTTCGTCAACGCCGCCGTGCGCCGCAGCGCGCACAAGCGCAATCCCTTCCACCCCTTCAGCTGCTTCGACACCGTGACCCTCGCGGGTCTCGCTTATGGACAAACCGTTCTGAGCCGCGCAGTGCAAGCGGCGGGCATTTCGTGGAACGGCGACGAGGCGCATTCGGCGGTCTACGATACCGAGCGAACGGCGGAACTGTTCTGCAATATCGTCAATCGCTGGCGGCATCTGACCACGATGGACGACGGGCTTCGCACCGACGCACCGCCGGAAGCCTGATCACGCTCGCATCCGCGCCGCGGCGCGTGCAAAATCAGAACCGCGCTCGTTCGACGGGCACCTACTGCGGAGATAGCCATGATCCACGACAGCATTCTCGGCACCATCGGCAATACCCCGATCGTGCGTATCCAGCGTCTGGCACCGGCAGGCATCGACCTGTACGTCAAGGTCGAAGCCTTCAATCCGATGGGTTCGGTGAAGGATCGCCTGGCGCACGCGATCGTTTTGGACGCCGAACAGCGCGGCACCCTGAAGCCCGGCCAGATGGTGGTGGAAGCGACCTCAGGAAATACCGGCATTGCACTGGCGATGGTGTGCGCAGCGAAAGGGTATCCCTTCGTCGCCTTTATGTCGGACTCCTTTTCCATTGAACGCCGCAAGCTGATGCGAGCGTTAGGCGCCAAGGTAATCCTGACCCCTGCCGCCGAGCGCGGCAGCGGCATGGTGCGCGCGGCGGAAGCGTTCGCGAACAAGCATGGTGCCTTCCTCGCGCGCCAGTTCGAGAACGAGGCCAATCCGCGCTACCACGCCGCCACCACGGGGCCGGAAATCCTGCGAGATTTCGCCGGACAACGCCTGGACTGGTTCGTCACCGGCTACGGCACCGGCGGCACCCTCACTGGTGCCGGACGCGTGTTGAAAGCGGCGCGACCGGAACTGAAAATCGGTGTCTGCGAACCGGCTGGCGCCGCGTTGTTGTCGGGCGGCGAATGGAAGCCGCACAAGATCCAGGGTTGGACGCCAGATTTCATTCCGGCCGTGCTGGATCGGTCGATTCCCGACCGCATCCTTACCGTGGACGACATCGTGGCGCGCGACACCGCACGCGCGCTGGCGCAGAAGGAAGGCCTGTTCGTCGGCATCTCGGCCGGTGGCACTTTTGCCGCAGCGCTGGACGTGGCGAAGGATCTGCCGCGCGGCAGCGCCGTGTTGGCGATGCTGCCCGATACTGGCGAGCGCTATCTCTCGACGATCCTGTTCGAGGGCGTCAACGAGGGCTCGGACGACGAGTGGCTGGCGCA
>JBKJTK010000488.1:0-8203 GCA_046590875.1 Chiayiivirga sp. | reverse complement strand
GAATGGCGACCGCGTCGCCATTCATTGCGATGCACATCGAGCACCCCGGCTCGCGCCACTCGGCGCCTGCGCCGAGAAAGACGCCGTGCAGGCCTTCGGCTTCCGCCGCGCGCTTGACCGCGTCGGAACCGGGCACCACCAGCATCCGCACATGCGGTGCGACACGACGGCCGCGCAAAATTGAAGCGGCTTCGCGCAAATCGGAAAGGCGGCCATTGGTGCAGGAACCGATGAAAACCACGTCGACCTTCTCGCCCAATAGCGGTGCCCCGGCGCGGAAGCCCATGTACTGCAATGCGCGTTCGCTCAGCGTGTTGTCGCTGATCGGCACCACACCGTCGATGGCGACCACCTGTCCCGGATTGGTACCCCAGGTGACGGTGGGCCGGAGCTGCGATGCATCGACGCGCAATTCCCGATCGAAGCGCGCGCCGGGATCGCTGGCCAACGACTTCCACTGACCGACCGCCGTGTCGAAATCCGCGCCCTGCGGCGCTTTTGGTCGGCCGCGCAGGAATGCGAACGTCACCTCGTCGGGTGCAATCAACCCGGCGCGTGCACCGGCTTCGATCGACATATTGCACAGTGTCATGCGTGCTTCCATGTCGAGCGCGCGGATCGTCTCGCCGCGATACTCGATGACATGGCCGGTGCCGCCGTCCATTCCGAGCTTCCCGATGATGTGCAGGATCAGGTCCTTGGCGCCGACGCCGACCGGCAGGATGCCGTCCACGGTCACTTCGAGTGTTTTCGGACGGCGCTGCAACAGGCACTGCGACGCCAGCACGTGGCCCACCTCCGTGGTACCGATGCCGAACGCCAGCGCACCGAACGCGCCGTGGGTGGCTGTGTGCGAATCGCCGCAGACGATGGTCATGCCGGGTTGCGTGGCGCCCAGCTCCGGACCGATCACATGCACGATGCCGCGCGTGCCGGAGCCGAAGCCGTGCAGCTCGATGCCGAACGCCGCGCAGTTCTGTTCCAGCGTCGCGACCTGCTGCGCGGTCGCCGCATCGGCGTACAGCAAGCGACCGTCGGGCCCGGGCGGCAGGGTCGGGGTGGAATGGTCCAGCGTGGCGAGCGTGCGATCCGGGCGCCGCACTTTCAGCCCACGCTCGGCCAGTTCGGCGAACGCCTGTGGCGAGGTGACTTCGTGTACGAGATGCAGGTCGACGTAGAGGATCGCGGGCGCGTCGGCGGTTTCGGCGCGCACGCAATGTGCATCCCAGATTTTATCGATGATCGTGCGGGGCGCGCTCATCAGGCGACCTCCGCCAGTTCGCGCGTGGCGGGCGCGGCCACCGGATCGAGCCAGCCCCAGCGATCCGCCGTGCGGCCATCGAACAGACCGAAGAACTTGTCTTGCAGGGCGGCAGTGATCGGGCCGCGCGCGCCGTTGCCGATGACGGCGCGGTCGACCGACCGCACCGGTGTGATCTCGGCCGCGGTGCCGGTAAAGAACACCTCGTCGGCCAGCGTCAGCAGTTCGCGTGGCATCGATTGTTCGATGACCTTCAGGCCAAGATCGGCCGCCAGTTCGAAGATGGTGTCGCGCGTGATGCCGGTCAGGATCGAGGCCGCGGCGGGCGGTGTATACAGCACGCCCTTGCGCACGATGAAAAGGTTTTCGCCGCTGCCTTCACTGAGCATCCCGTCGGGGGCCAGCGCGATGCCTTCGGCGTAGCCGTTTCGCTTTGCCTCCATCGCGATCAACTGACTGTTGAGATAGTTGCCGCCAGCCTTGGCGGCGGTCGGAAATGTGTTGGGAGCGGCACGGTTCCAGCTCGACACGCAGGCGTCGACGCCGTGCTTCAATCCGTCTTCGCCCAGATAAGCGCCGAGCTCCATCGCCGCGATCATCACCTCAACCGGTGAATCCGGCGCCGGGCACACGCCGACGCCACCGACGCCCCGCATCACCAGTGGGCGCAGGTACGCGGCGTCGAGTCCATTCTCGCGCACGGCATCGCGACACGCCTGCGCGATTTCCTCCGGCGTAAACGGAATCACGATGCGATAGATCGCGGCCGACTGGAACAGGCGATCGACATGATCGACAAGGCGGAAGATTGCCGGTCCATTCTGCGTCGCGTAGCAACGGATGCCCTCGAACACCGAAGAACCGTAGTGCAGCGCATGCGTCATCACGTGCACCTTGGCCTCCGCCCAAGGCACGAGGTCGCCGTTGAACCAGATGTAGCGGGAGGTTTTCATTCGTGACTCCGGAGGCAAGTCTCCCTCTCCTTCAAGGAGAGGGCTGGGGTGAGGATGGTGTTGATCTTCTGCATCGATACAGCACACAAAGCAACCCCATCCTCACCCCGACCCTCCCCTTGAAGGGGAGGGGGAAGAACTGGGCGTTGGAGTGCAGGGTTCACGCCACCGCCTCCTCGCGTGCGGCGCCCACGCGGCGGCGTTCGATGCGGTTGATGACTTCTATCAATGCGAGCGCACTGGCTTCGAGAATGTCGGTACTGACCGCGCGACCGCCGTACTCGCGACCGTCGGCAAGTACGTCGACCCGCGCTTCGCCTTGCGCGTCCTCGCCGGTGGAGAGCGACCGCACTTGATACTGGCGTAACGTGATCGGCGTGCCGGTGGCGCGTTCGATCGCGGCGAAGATTGCGTGTACCTGACCGTCGCCGACCGCGGCTTCCTGCACCGTGCGGCCGTCTTCGTGCACAAGGCGCACGCTGGCGCTCGGCACGGCATCGCGGCCGATTGCGCCCTGACTCTGCAACGCGATCAACCGCCAGGGCCCCTGCTCGCCGCCGCTGAAGCCCAGCGCGATCGCTTCAAGGTCGGCGTCGAACACTTCCTTCTTGCGGTCGGCCAACGCCTTGAAGTTCGCAAACGCCTGGTTCAGTGCCGCGTCGTCGAGTACGAAACCCAATTCACGCAGGCGATCGGCGAGTGCGGCGCGGCCGCTGTGCTTGCCCAGCACCAGTTGCGAGCGCGACACGCCGACGTCTTCCGGCGCCATGATTTCGTACGTTTCCCGGTTGCGTAGCATGCCGTGCTGGTGGATGCCGCTCTCGTGCGCGAACGCGTTCTCGCCGATGATCGCCTTGTTGCGCGCCACCGCACTTCCCGTCAGCGCGACAAGCTGCCGCGACACCGGATACAGCCGCGCCGTCTTGATGCGGGTGCCGATGCCGAAGAAGGCGCCGCGGGTGCGGAGCGCCATCACGATTTCTTCCAGCGCGGCATTGCCCGCGCGTTCGCCAATGCCGTTGATGGTGCATTCAACCTGGCGCGCACCGTTCTCGATCGCAGCCAGCGAGTTCGCGACCGCGAGCCCGAGATCGTCGTGGCAGTGGCAAGAAAGGATCGCGCGCTCGATTCCGCGTACGTTCTTGCGCAGATGCGCGAACAGCGCGCCGTACTCGGCTGGTACCGCGTAGCCGACGGTATCGGGCACGTTGAGCGTGGTGGCACCGGCTTCGATTGCCGCGCTGAAGACTTCGCTCAGAAAGTCGGGATCGGAGCGCGAGGCATCTTCGGCAGAGAACTCGACGTCGTCCGCGTAGCGTTTCGCCAGTTCCACCGCCGCCCCTGCGGCCTGCAATGCCTCATCGCGGCTCATGCGCAGCTTGGCCGCCAGATGCAGGTCGCTGGTGGCGATGAAGACATGGATGCGGGGCGACTCGGCGCCTTCCAATGCGGCCGCGGCGCGTTCGATATCGTGCCGCTGACAGCGCGCGAGTGCGGCGACGCCGCTGCCGCGGACCGCACGCGCGACGTCCTTCACTGCCGCGAAATCATCGGGGCTCGCGGCGGCAAAGCCGGCCTCGATGGTATCCACGCCCAGCTCCGCCAGTGCGCGCGCCATCGTCAGCTTCTGCGCGCGCGTCATGGAGCAACCGGGCGATTGCTCGCCGTCGCGCAGGGTGGTGTCGAAGATGCGTACGTGGTCGGTCATGGGAACGCTCGGTACTTGCGAGAGACGCCGCTTACGTCGGCGCGCGGTTGGATCAAGAGCAGAAGCAAGATCAGGACCCCGTTCTTGATCCCGCTCGCCATCGTCAATTGGCCGAGATGCGTTCCGGAATCCCCAGAAAACTCATTCCGCGCCGATTCGGTTTCGGCATCGGCGCCGGCGGCGGGATCGCGCTCGCCGGCAATGTGAACACCGGGCGCGCGATGTCGAACGAGGCTTCGAGCACGTCGTGCAGGCGCTGGATCTGACGCAGCAGTACGTCGGCGGCGCGGCCATCGGACGACAGCGCCAGCGTCACCGAAATGCCGTGCGGCGTCGGACGGGTGCTCATCGCGCCGAGGCGGAAGCCGCGACGTTCGATTGTCCCGAGCACACGAATCAGAGCGCCTTCGGCATGGGCCAGCAGCAAATTGAACTCAAGCATGGTCGTCCTCCCGGTGCGGGGCGCCGCCGTTGGGTGCATGACAGTCGTCGAAGCTGCGGCTCGGACTCGGCGGCGAAATCCAACTCGCGGCGAAGGTCGGCCCCTGCCAACGATCTGCGCGTGCGGCCCAGGCGCTGCTGTCGGAATCCATCGTAGGCGGCGAGGGCGCCGCGCGGGTCTGGTCGTTGCGGTCAGTGCTCACGATTGCTGCTCCATCATTTTGTGATTGGGGGAATTGGGCGGCACCAGCGGCCAGACATTGGCGCGCGGGTCGATCTTCACGTGCAGCAGGAAGGGGCCATCGGCGGCGAGCAATGCTTGCAGTGCGGGGTCGACCTCGTCGCGACGCTGGATCGTGGCCGCCTCGATGCCGAAGGCGCGCGCCAGCACGGCGAAATCCGGGTTGTCGCTGAGGTCGACCTCGGAGTAGCGCTCGGTGAAGAACAGTTCCTGCCACTGCCGCACCATGCCGAGCGAGCTGTTGTCGAGCAGCACGATCTTCACCGCGATGCCATAGCGACGCAGCGTGGCCAGCTCCTGGATGTTCATCATGATCGAGCCGTCGCCGCTGACGCAGATCACGGTGGTGTCCGGGTGGCCGAGCTTCACGCCCATCGCGGCCGGCAGGCCGAAGCCCATGGTGCCGAGCCCGCCGGAAGTCAGGTGCCGATGGATCGCGCGATGGATCCAATGCTGCGCGACCCACATCTGGTGCTGGCCGACATCGCACACCACCGCGCTGTCGGGCGGCGCGATCTCGCTCAGGCGACGCAACAAGGCGGGCGCGTAGATGTCGTCGCCGGGGGCGTCGTAGCGCGGCTGCGACTCGCGCCGCAACACCTCGCAATGCGTCTGCCAGGCGTTGATGTCAGGGCGACAATCGAGCTGCGGCAGGATCGCCTTGAGATCACCGACGATGTGCACCTGGGCATAGCGCAGCTTGGAGATCTCGGCGGCGTCGGTATCCAGATGGATCACCTTGGCGCCGGGCGCGAATTCGGCCAGCTTGCCGGTGGCGCGGTCATCGAAGCGCGCGCCCACCACGATCAGCAGATCGGATTCCTGCACCGCGAAATTCGCCGCCTTGGTGCCGTGCATGCCGAGCATGCCGAGGAATTGCGGATGATCGGTCGGAATGCCGCCCAGACCCTTCAGCGTGCTGACCACCGGGATGCCGGTGTCGCGCACCAATTTGCGCAGCGTCTGCTCGGCGCCGGCCAGGCCCACGCCATAGCCGGTGTAGAACACCGGGCGCTTGCTTGCCGCGATCAGGGTGCGGGCGCGCTGCACCGCGGCGCGGTCGATGATGATGTTCGGTGCAGTGGCGGCGGGCGTATCGAATTCCGGCGTCGGCACCTGCGCGTTTGCGATGTCTTTCGGGAAATCGATCAGCACCGGGCCGGGCCGGCCTTCGCGTGCGATGCGGAACGCCGCGCGGACGATACTCGCGATCTCGCGCGCATCGCGCACGATGTAGCTGTGCTTCACGATCGGCAGGGTGATGCCGAAGATGTCGACTTCCTGGAACGCATCGGTGCCCATCAGCGAAGTCGGAACCTGACCAGTGATTGCGACCATCGGCACGGAATCCAGGAACGCGTCAGCAATCCCGGTAACCAGATTGGTCGCGCCCGGCCCGCTGGTCGCCAGGCACACGCCGACCTTGCCGGTATGGCGCGCATACCCGTTCGCCGCCAACGCCGCGCCCTGCTCGTGTCGCACCAGGATGTGGCGGATCTTCGAGTCCACCAGGGCGTCGTAGACCGGCATGATCGCCCCGCCGGGATAGCCGAAGATCAGATCCACGCCTTCGGCTTCCAGCGCGCGCAGCAGGACGTCGGCACCACGTACGGTCGTCGTCGACGCGGCGTGCGGGTCGGCAGCGGGGTGCGTGGCGAGGGCGGCTTGGGGTGACATCCGTTTCAGTTCCTATGTTGTGTTGACTACGACGGTGGCTCTTGCTTAGAGCTCCTCCCCTGCTTCGCAGGGGAGGGAGCGGATCAACTTGCCATGGCTTTGGCGGGCTCCGGAGTGGCTGCCTTCGGCTTCGCGCTTTCCTGCAACCAGCTCATGCTGGCGCGCAGACGCTTGCCGACGGTCTCGATCGGATGCTCGATGTCGCGCTTCTTCAGCGACTGATAGCGCCCGCGACCGGCCTGATGTTCGGCCACCCACTCGCGCGCGAACTGGCCGTCCTGGATCTCGCGCAGGATGGTGCGCATCTGGGTCCGCGTGTGCTCGTCGATCACGCGCGGACCGCGGGTGAGGTCGCCGTACTGCGCGGTCTCGGAGATGAACTGGTGCATCTTCGCCAGTCCGCCTTCGTGCAGCAGGTCGACGATCAGCTTCAGCTCGTGCAGGCATTCGAAGTACGCGACTTCCGGCTGATAACCGGCTTCAACCAGGGTCTCGAAGCCCATCACCACCAGTTCGGTCGCACCACCGCACAACACCGCCTGCTCGCCGAACAGATCGGTCTCGGTCTCCTCGCCGAACGAGGTTTCGATCACGCCGCCGCGGGTGCCTCCGATGCCGTCCGCATAGGCCAGCGCAAGTTCTTTTGCCTTGCCGGTCGCATCCTGTTGGATGGCCATCAGGCACGGCACGCCGCGACCTTCCTCGTACTGGCGCCGCACCAGGGCGCCGGGACCCTTCGGTGCGACCAGGATCACGTCGAGGTCGGCACGCGCGGCGATCTGGCCGAAGTGCACGTTGAAGCCGTGCGCGAAGAGCAGGGCGGCGCCTTGACGTGCATTCGGCGCGATCACGTCGCGATAGATCTGGGCTTGCGCCATGTCTGGCGTCAACAAAGCAATCAAATCGGCGACGGGGATCGCACGCTCCGGTGTGTCGACCGCGAGGCCATCGGCCTTGGCCAGGTCATGGCTCGCACCGGGACGCGCGGCGACGACGACGGTGTAACCGGAATCGTGCAGGTTGCGTGCGTGCGCGCGGCCCTGACTGCCGTAGCCGTAGATGACGATGGTCTTGTCTTTGAGCGCGGCGGGGTTGGCGTCGGCGGCGGAATAGGTCTTCATGCGAATCTCCGGCAGGTCAGGTAGAAAAGTGGGGTCAAGGAAGTCAGTCGATCATGCGGGCGAAAATTGGATGCTGGGCTCTAGCGCCTCTGCTGACGCGAGTGCGCTGGTATGCGGAAGGCGCAGGGCGGTGCGAGAGGGCGGGAACGCGGTGACCGCGCCGGTCGACGCCGAACTCACCGTGTAGGCGTACTTCGCCAGCGCGCCGCGCGCTTCGGCCGTCATCGGGGCGTGCCATTCGTTGTTGCGCGACGACAGATCCGCCGTCGTGGAAAGCGTGCGGGTGTCGACATCGATGACGATGCGGTCGCCCGTGCGCAGCTTCCCGATCGGACCATCGAGTGCGGCTTCCGGGCAGATATGACCGACCATGAAGCCATAGGTCGCACCGGAGAAACGCCCATCGGTGATCAGCGCGACATCCCCTCCCAGGCCTTGCCCGACCAAGGCCGCGGTCACCGCCAGCATCTCGCGCATGCCGGGGCCACCGACCGGACCTTCGCCGCGGATCACGACCACATCACCCTTGACGATTTCGCGCCGTTGCACCGCGGCGAAGCAGGACTCTTCCGAATCAAACACGCGCGCGGTGCCGTCGAAGCGCAGCGCCTCGTGACCGGCCAGCTTCACCACGCAGCCTTCCGGCGCGAGGTTGCCGTAGAGGATGCCGAAGCCACCACGCGCTTTCAGCGGCGCATGCGCCGAGAGAATCACGCGCTGTCCGTCGCGTTCCTGCGCGCGATCGATCTCTGTGAACAACGAGTCGCCGCTGACGGTGTCGGCGTCGCGCAGCAGTCCTGC
>JBKJTK010000403.1:0-3940 GCA_046590875.1 Chiayiivirga sp. | reverse complement strand
CTGCACTGGCGCGCGCTGCGGCGAATCTGCTCGAGGTCTACGGCAACGAGGAACAGAAGCGGCTGTACATGCAGCCGATCATCGAAGGCCGCTACTACGGCACGATGTGCCTGTCAGAGCCGCAGGCGGGTTCCTCGCTGGCCGACATCCGGACACTCGCGACGCCGCGCGCCGACGGCAGCTATCGCATCAACGGCGCGAAGATGTGGATCTCGGCCGGCGACCATGAGCTCGGCGAGAACATCGTGCATCTGGTCCTGGCGAAGATCATCGGCGCGCCCGCAGGGGTGCGCGGCATCAGCCTGTTCCTGGTGCCACGCTGGCGCGTCAACGCCGATGGCACGCGCGGCGTCCGCAACGACGTGCGCCTCGCGGGCCTCAACCACAAGATGGGACAGCGCGGCAGCGTCAACACCTTCCTGAAGTTTGGCGAAGCCGACGACTGCTCCGGCTGGCTGGTGGGGGAGCCACACCAGGGACTCGCCGCGATGTTCCACATGATGAACGAGGAACGCATCGGCGTCGGCATGGGTGCCGTGCAGCAGGGCAGCGTGGGCTACCTCTACTCGCTCGAGTACGCGCGCGAACGCCGCCAAGGCCGCCATCCCGACAACAAGGATCCGAACTCGTCGCCAGTGCTACTCATCGAACACGCTGACGTCAGGCGCATGCTGCTGCAGCAGAAGTGTTACGTCGAAGGAGCGCAGGCGCTCGGCTTCTTCGCATCGATGCTCGTGGACCAGGCGCGCGACGAGGACGCCGGCGTACGCCGCGACAGCGGGCTGTTGCTGGAACTGCTGACACCCATCGTCAAGGCCTGGGGCTCCGACTACGCGCTCAAGGCGAACGACCTCGCCATCCAGATTCTCGGCGGCTACGGCTTCACGCGCGAGTACCCGGTCGAGCAGAACTATCGCGACAACCGCATCAACCCGATCCACGAAGGCACCAATGGCATCCAGGCGCTCGACCTGCTGGGTCGCAAGGTGCTGGCCGATCGCGGCCGCGTGCTCGGCCTGCTCGCGCGGCGCATCGAAACGACGATAGCGCGCGCGCGTCGCGAACCCGCCCTCGTAGCGCCTGCGGACAGCGTCGCCGCTTGGCTGCCGCGCATCGCACAGACGGTGCAAGCGCTGGGCGTCATCGCGGCCCGCGACGGCATGGAAGCCGCGCTGGCGAATGCGAGTCTGTTCCTCGATGCCCTTGGCCACCTCGTGGTGGCGTGGCTGTGGCTGGAGCAGGCCCTGGTCGCGACACGTCGCCTCGCAGAACCCGATCTGGCATCGAGCGCGCGCGACTTCCTCGAAGGAAAATTACTCGCCGCGCGCTACTTCATCGACTGGGAATTGCCGACCAAACGCCACGCGTTGGCCCTGGTGACGCAGGGGGATCGCACCGTACTGGAGGCCTCACCGGCGCTGCTCTAGCCCGCATTTCTCACATTGGCGTCTCGATGATACGGACTTGGATATAGGTACCTGACGGCAGGTTTCGCCGCAGCTTGCTGGGCTATTCAGACATCCCCCGGGGATGGTGTGAGAAATCCGGGCTGGCAGCCTGTCGGTACCTCACCCCTGCGCGATCTCCCGCACCGCCGCCAGCGCGCGATCGATTTCCTCCGGCGTGTTCATCACCCCCGCCGCAAGGCGCGCATAAGTGACCGCGTAGGGACTGGTGCTGGCGATGATCTTCTTCGCCAGCAGCGCTTCGACGACTTGCGCCGGAGTCTTGCCGTCGACCTCGAAGCAGCACAGGCCGGCAGAGAGCGCCGCGTCGCGCGGGGTGTGTTGCTTCACCCGCTTGATCTCGGCGAGGCCGTCTTTGATGCGACCGTTGAGCGTCGCGATGCGCTCGGCAATGCGCGTGCGACCGATGTCGCGGTGCATGCGAAACGCCGCCGCCATCGCCCATTGGTGTTCGTAGGCGAGGAAGCCGCCGGGCGTGACGCGGTCCGCGGTGTTGGGACCGCGCACCGGGCGCTGTTCCAGCCAGGCGTTGTACAACTCCTCGCTGGAAAACGAGGGGATCGTCGGACGCAGCCGCGCCCAGTTCTCTGCGCGTGCCCAGATCAACCCGGTGCCGCGCGGGGCGAAGATCCACTTGTGGGTACCGGCGCAGAAGAAATCGCAACCCAGTGCGGGCACGTCCACATCCACGGCGCCGAAGCCATGCACCCCGTCGAGCACCAGCAGCACGCGGGTGTCCTCACTGCGCTGCGCATTCGCCTCGGCCAGCATCGTTGCAAGCTCGCGGATCGGCAGGCGCACGCCGGTACTCGAATGCACCCAGGTCAGGCCGAGCACGCGCGTGGCCGGGCGGATCGCCTTGCGGATGCGCGACACGATGCCGTCGATACTGGCTTCAGCGGAAGCCTCGAACAACGCGACGCGGCGCGAAGTGGCGCCGCTGCGTTCGCAGGCAAAGCGGATCGCTTCGTGATGCACGTTGTGGTCGTGCGTGGTGCAAAGGATTTCGTCGCCAGGCTTCAGCGTCAGTCCGTGATAAACCAGGGCCAGCGAGGTCGTGGTGTTCGGAGTGAGCGCAATCTCCTCGGGCGCTCCTCCAAGATAAGCCGCCGCCTCGCGGCACACCGCGAGCTGCAGGTTTTCCTCCGGCGTCATGAACAGTCCATGCTCGACGGTGAGGAAGGGATTGGCGTCGATGGTGTCGCGGAAGTGTTCGATCGCGGCGCGCACCGGCGCCGGATGCGAGACGATGAAGAAGCTGGCGAAGTGCGCGTAATCGGGCGCGAGCCGGAACTGGGCGCGGACCTGCGCCCAGTCGCTCAGGGTGGGCGACTCTTTCGCCTGCGCTTCCAGCGCGGCGAGCAATCCACCGGGAAGCAATCCGGCACCGAGTGCGGCGACCGCCGGCACTCCCAGGAAACCACGGCGTGACAATGGCATGACGATCTCCCCGAACGCCCGATGGCAGGCGACGGCAAGGATAGCGCCGAAGAGTTGGGTGCGGGAGACGCGACGCTGCGTGAGGAAACACCATCCTCTCCCCGGCCCTCTCCTTGAAGGAGAGGGAGAAGAGCCGTGGCGTCAGTTCACCACCACCAGCCGGTCCAGCGCGCGCTCGGCTTCGGCGCGTTCGTAGTCACTCAGTCGCCTCGCGCTGGCGCGATAGCGTTCGATCAACGCGGGATCGGCTGGCATCGCTTTCGCCAGTGCCAGCAAGGCTTCCTTGCCCTCGTGACTCGAACCGATGCCGTCGATCGCATCCAGGGTGGAAAGGGCGAGTGTCCGATCGACGGGGCCGATCCGCAGCAGGGTCAACAGGGCTTCCTTGCAGCAGGCCGACGACGACGGCGAGCAGCAGATCGAAGGCGATCAGCATCTCGCGGTGAAAGACCGGGCCGCGCCCAAGTTGCCTCAATGCGCCTTTGGACTTGAGTTCCTCAGCCCGGACGAAGCCAAACAACAACCACATAGCCCTGCGATCCGCCCTACTCCGAATCGGGCTTGCCCTGCTCCCACGCTTGCCGCGCTGCCGTAGCGGTCTCGGGCACCAGCGCCAGCACTTCGGCGCGCAGTGCGTCGACCGCCTCCTGCTGGCGCGTGATCGGAAACGCAGGCAGGGTCACTTTCTGCGCACCGCGGCTGAAGCTGAGAAAAACCCGCGGCCCGCCGACCGGAACACCCTCGCGCTCGCGCCAACGGGTATCCCATAGACCGAGTTGTTGCAGACGCTGGTTGAACTGGTGGCGCCGCTCGGGCGACACGACAAATGCAGTTTCGAAACGCTGGGACGAGTCGCTGCGGTCGTAGCCGTGCAAGCGGGTCAGCGTCCCCCTGCCGTCCGCATCGAGACGGATGTCGGTGGACCGTCGATACGGCGGCGGCACCGATCCATTGTCGCCCTGATAGTCGACGCTCACCGGTTCGATTTCTAAACTTGCCGCCAGCGCCATCGCGAGCAAGGGCAATCCGAAAAA
>JBKJTK010000122.1:0-3438 GCA_046590875.1 Chiayiivirga sp. | reverse complement strand
TTCGAGAAACTGCAGCAGCGCGCCAGGTCGCTCGGGGAACTCGAAGCGGAACAGCCGCTCGCGTCCAAGTGTCGGCGCAGGGCCGCCGACAAGATGACGCACATGCAATCGCGCGACCTCGTTCTCGGTGTAGTCGGCGCAGGCGTAGCCACCCTGTTCCAGTGCCTGGCGGATCGCTAGACGCTCGGCGGTGCCACCCTTGAGTTGCACTCCGACGTAGACCTGGGCCGCACTCGCGCCATGCCAGCGGTAATTGAACTCGGTGACGGCGCGTCTACCGATGCTGCGGCAGAAGTCGAGGAAACTGCCCGGGCGCTCGGGAATGGTGACCCCGAACAGGGCCTCGTGTTGCTCGCCAATCTCCGCCCGTTCAGCGATATGACCGAGTCGATCGAAATTCATGTTGGCGCCGCTCAGCACCGCCGCCAGCGTGCGATTGGCGGCTTCATTCTCGGTCGCCCAGCGCTTGAGTCCGGCCACCGCAAGCGCGCCGGCAGGTTCGACGATCGAGCGCGTTTCCTCGAACACATCGCGGATCGCGGCGCAGACCTGGTCTGCATCGACCGTCACAACTTCGTCGACGTATTCGCGCAGCAGGTCGAACGGTCGCTCGCCGATCTGACGCACGGCGCAGCCGTCGACGAACAATCCGATCTGCTCCAGCCGCACTGGCGTCTGCGCGCGTAAAGCAGCGGCGAGGCAGGCGGCGTCGTCGGGCTCCACTGCGATCACGCGGATCGTTGGGTCCAGCGACTTCAGATACACCGCCATGCCCGCGCACAGGCCACCACCGCCGACCGGCACAAACACCGCATCGAGCCGGCCCTGATGCTGCGCAAGTAATTCCATCGCGACCGTGCCTTGACCCGCGATCACCGCGTCGTCATCGTAGGGATGGATCAGGCTGCGGCCTTGCTCTATCGCGAGTGCGCGGCCAAGCGTGGCGGCTTCGTCGTAGGAGTCGCCGTGCAAAACGATGCGCGCGCCCAGCGCCTCAACCGCGGCGATCTTGATTCGCGGCGTGGTGGCCGGCATCACGATCACGGCATCGATGCCCAGCCGCTGCGCGCCCAGCGCGACGCCTTGCGCGTGATTGCCCGCCGACACCGCGAGTACGCCGCGTGCCCGTTCTTCCGCGCTCAATTGCACCAATCGGTTGTAGGCGCCGCGCAGCTTGAAAGAGAACACCGGTTGCAGGTCTTCGCGTTTGAGCAACACGTTGGCGCCAAGGCGGGCGGACAATCGGGGTGCGTGCTCAAGGGGTGTTCGTCGTGCAACGTCGTAGACCGGCGCAGTGAGGATGGCGCGCAGCCAGGCAGCGGAGTCGATGCTCGTTCTTGCCGTGGCCGGAAGCGTATGGGTCACCCATGCGGATGCGGCCCGGTTCATGCGGCGCGCTGCGCCTTGGAAGCGACCTCGCGTATCCGCTGCGCGACCCACTTCCCCGCTGCTTCCGTGCCGACGGCCCCCCGTCTGCGCAAGTCGCCCGTCAGTACGCCTGCATCCAACGCTGCGCTTACCGCCGCTTCGATCGCGTGCGCTTCCGTCTCCAGGTCCAGCGAGTGCCTCAGCAGCAATGCGACCGACAACAACGTGGCGTAAGGATTCGCGACCCCACGCCCCGCAATATCGGGGGCGGAGCCATGGATTGGTTCATACAGGCCTTTGCGGCCGTCGCCCAGCGACGCCGAGGGCAGCAACCCCATGGATCCGGCCAGCACCGCGGCCTCATCGGTCAGGATGTCGCCGAACAGGTTCTCGGTCAGGATTACATCGTAATGCGCCGGGCGCGTGAGCAGATGCATCGCCATTGTGTCGACCAGCACATGTTCGAGTACGATCTCGGGAAACTCCTCGCGCATCACACGCGATACGGTTGCGCGCCATAGCCGCGACGTCTCCAGCACGTTGGCCTTGTCGACATGGGTGAGCTTGCCGCGTCGTCCGCGCGCAAGGTGTCCCGCACGGCGCGTGGTGCGCTCAATCTCACTCACGCTGTAACGGCATTCGTCGATCGCGACATCGCCCTCGCGACGCTTGACGCCGAAATAACTGCCGCCGGTGAGCTCGCGCACGAACAGTATGTCGACGTCGCGCAGCAGCTTCGCCTTGATCGGCGAATGCTTTGCGCCGACAGGATGCGGCTTCACCGGGCGCAGGTTGGCGTACACGCCGAGCGTGGCGCGCAGCCTCAACAAGCCTTGTTCAGGGCGCACGGCTGCATTCGGATCCGACCACTTCGGCCCACCGACCGCGCCCAGCAGCACGGCATCGACGCGCTCGCACAGTGCGACGGTGTGTGGCGGCAGCGGATCGCCGTGCGCATCGATGGCAGCTCCGCCGATCAGCGCCGGTTCGACCATGAACTTGTGACCGAAGGCGTCGGAGATCGCGTTCAACGTGCGCACGGCCTCGACGCAGACTTCGGGGCCGATGCCGTCACCGGGGAGCAGGGCAATGGTTGCTTTCATTGGATTGATTCCGTTTTTCTATTTAATCGTCATTCCCGCGAACGCGGGAACCCAGTGCCTAGGCCCTTGATCGCCCTCCCTGCGAGAGCCACGTCGCTGGGTTCCCGCGTTCGCGGGAATGACGGAGATGTGACTGCGCACGGTGTGAGACCGGGTCAGGCCGCCTGCACACGTTCGAATGCCGCAATGGCGTCTTCCTCGCCCAGCAAATAGCCCAGCTGATCGACACCGCGCAGCAAGCACTGGCGCGCGAACGAATCAATCTCGAAAGCGATCGTCGTTCCGTCCGGCAGTTCGATTCGCTGTGAGTCCAGATCCACCGCGATCTCGCGGCCCGCAAAGGTTTCGACCCGCTGCCAATCGCCTTCACTCACGACCACAGGCAGCAATCCGTTCTTGAGCGCGTTGTTACGGAAGATATCGGCAATGCGGGTGGCGATCACCACGCGGATGCCGAAATCCAGCAATGCCCAGGGCGCGTGCTCGCGCGACGAGCCGCAGCCGAAGTTTCGACCCGCGAGAAGAATGCCGGCGCCGCGAAATTCCGGCTGGTGCAAGGCGAAGTCGGCGCGCTCCGCACCGTCGGCATCAAAGCGCCAGTCGGCGAAGCAGTGTCGCCCCAGACCGGCGCGCTGCGTGGTGGTCAGGAAGCGCGCGGGAATAATCTGGTCGGTGTCGACGTTCTCGACCGGCAGCACCGCGAGGCGCGATGTGAAGCGATGAATGGCGAGCATCAGGCGGCCTCCTCGCGGCTGATCGGTGCGTAGTCGCGTGGATCGGCGATGGTGCCGGCGATGGCACACGCGGCGGCCGTGGCGGGGCTGGCGACCGCGTCGCCGCCGGACAGTTGTCGGTCAGCACCTCGAACCGCAACTTTGAAGGTCGTCAGGGTCCGGGCGCACGCACGGTACTCGCCAGCCCCGCCACGGCCGCCGCGTGTGCCATCGCCGGCACCATCGCCGATCCA
>JBKJTK010000371.1:0-13912 GCA_046590875.1 Chiayiivirga sp. | reverse complement strand
AGCCGCGAGCCGCATCTGCACTTCGAAGTGACGGACAGCCCGGAGCTGCTGGCAGGCGAAGGGCTGCCTTACCTGATCGACCGTTACGCCGTACGGTCGGAGAAAAATCGCCCACATCTCCGTACGAACGAGCTGCCTTTGCTGGAGATGCTGATTGATTTCGGGCCTGCCGAGACGATGACCGACTGAACTGTAGAGACCTAAAGGCGCTCAGCATCGGCTTCGCGAGCCGCGAACCTGAGCACGCGGCAGAAGAATGATTCGAGGTCTGCTTCTGGCCGATTTCCGCCGGTCCGATTCTCGCCGGTGCTGGGCGGTTTCGCTGTCGAAGGTGGTCAGTTAGCCTGGCGAGATTGGTCAACTGGCTGGCGGTTTGCACGAAATGATCGTGTAGCTCGCGCGAAACTCCTAGAAAAGCAACCGGGCGCTCACTTGCAACTGGTTGTCGATTTGCCGTGGCGGCAGTCCTTGCAGGCGGCGTTGATCGCGGTGGCTGTCGATGCGCAGCCATTCGCCGGTAATACGCAGCCAGGCACGCGGGCGCCAATTAAGGGCGAGCGTGGTCGCACGGCCGTGTTCGCTCAAAGGCGCGCCCAGCGTGTCGGGCCTCTGGCGGGTGCGAAACCAGTCCACGCGCAACGCCGGTTGCCAGGTGATGCGTTCCCAGCCGGCGAGCAGATAACCGGCGCTGAAGTCGGTGACCAGCGACAGGTTGGCTCCGGGCGTGAAGAGGGTGCTGCCGTCCATCACTTGCCCCAGTAGAGCCACCTCGCCGATTTGCGACTGCGCCCCCAGGCTCCAGAATGTCGTATGCCAGGCGTAGACGTGGCGATCATCGACGTCGACAAATCGGCGTGGATTGGCGCGGTTGTCGTAACGCAGCAGCGACAGTTGCCCATAGCCGGGCCAGTCCGATCGCAAGTGCGCATACCAGCCGATACGGTCGGCAATGTCGATGAATGGCGGAAAAGTCAGCGGCACCGAGCCGCTCGCAAGTGGCGCGTAGACATCAGGTTCGCGCAGATCGGCACCGAGCCCGGCGGTGAGATCGCTGAGCGACCAGCCGCGCGCGGCGAGCAACTCGCCGGCCGGCGAATTCCTGCCGAACAACGCCACCGCAGCCTCGTGCGAACTGTGCTCGGTTCGATGCTCAAGCCGCGCCTCAGCGCCGATCACGCGCAGCTCCTCGCCGACCCAGCTATTGATCGCCGAGGGCGTTACGGTCCACAGGCTGGTCCAGCCGACGCCTTCGTTCTCAAGGGAAATCGGCGGGAAGAAGACGCCAAGTTTCGTCGACCAACGCCACGGCGTGGTCGACACCGGTCGGTAACGCAGCCAGGCATCCAGCACGTCGAGTTCTTGCTCGCCGTCCGCCGCGTATTGCAGGTCGGCGACCGCGAGCAGCTCCGGAGTCCATTGCCAAATGCCCTGAAGTGCGGCACCGCCCAAGCGCAGGCCCTCATCGCCAGCGCCGAAGCGCGACTTGCCCAGGCCGCCGTCGATCCATCCGCTTTCATCGGCGGGTAGCACGGCACGAAAATCCAGATAGCCGTGCCACTCGATCTCCTGTGCCATCGCGCTTGTGCAGAGCAACGCTGCAAGGATTGCTGCCGCCATGAGTCGTTGCATGCGCTTGCTCTCCCATCGATAGCCGTCAGATCGCGGTCAGGTGCTGCAATTCGCGCCCTCGCGCTGGCCGTGTTTCGGCAGCGCGAGGAAGTGCGTGGCAAACCCGTCAATAGCGAGTCGCCTCGCGGTCGAACTGCCGCCGCGAGTCGGGCAGCAACGGCAGGACGAAACTCACTCGCTGGGCATCGTCGCTGGAGACAATGGTTGTGGACTGAAGCATGTCGGGCTTGCCCGGGGCCAGACGCGGATGCCAGGCGCGAACGGTGTAGGTGCCGTCGGGCAGGTCGCGGAACACGACCAGCCCACTCGCATCCGAACGTGCGATCCACGGCGCATCCGACACGTAGAGGTAAGCGATCATGAAGTCGTGAATATTGCAGCCCACCGCAATCACGCCGGCCTGGGGCAAGCTCAAGCCAGCCGAGCGTGTGCCCGTCGCGAGGCTGAACTCGAAGGCCTTGATCGGCGAGAACGAATAGACGTGGTGCCCGGTCTCGTCACTGTTGCTGAATACCACGCTGTCGCCGGGACGAAACGTCTCCACGTAAGGCGCGAACTTCAACCGGTTCTGGTCGACCACTTTCGCGCTGGGTGCGGGTAGAACGTCCAAGGCGCTTGCGTCGGGGCGCAGCAGGGTGACTACCGCGTCAGCGACCGGATTGCCGCGCGCGTCAATCAACGACACGCTGAGGTCGCCTGCGCGCGCGCTCGTCGCCGCGATACATGCGGCTGCCCCCACGCCTAGCCAGACCCATCGCATCACGCCTCCTTCGGGAAATTCGTGTCCGCGTCACGTTGCATGACGTACAGACTCAAGTCTGAACCATAGCCGTCGCAATGACGTGAAGTGGAACGCGAGGCGAGCGCCGTGAGTCCGATGGCGCCGACGCGTGCTGAACCTTCATCGCCACCCATGACGGAGTCCGCCCATGACCGAGTCAACGCGCCTATCCCTGCGCTCAGGAAGTCTTCCCGACACCGCTCTTCGCGCCGGCCTTCACCGCGAACACGCCATCCAGTGCTCGCTCGGCGGCGAATCCGGCTTTGCTCAGGCGCTTCAGAACCTCGCCGGGCACATCGCGGCCGCTGGTCTTCTTGTTGGGCGTGCCGGTGTAGTGAAAGAGTCTCCCCTGTGGGCGCAGTACGCGCGCGAGTTGATCGTAGAAGACCTGCGAATACAATTCGCCTGCAATGCCGAAGCGCGGCGGGTCGTGCAGCGCGGCGTCGAACGATGCGTCAGGCAGGGTCGCGATGGCTTCGGTCACGTCGGCTTGGGTGAGCTGCAGCCGGCCGCCCGGCTCGAGGTCGGGTGACCACGGGTTGTGCTCGCGCAACCACAGCACGTCGGGATTCTTCTCGAAGCTCTGCACGCGCGCGGCGCCTTCGGCGAGACACCATCCAGCGAAGTAGCCGAGGCCGCCGCAGGTATCCAGCACCTGCTTGCCGCGCGGCTGCACCAGCGCCACTTTTCGTTGCGCGTCGACAACCGGCGAGACCTGCGCCGTGGGCAGCATCTTGATGCCGTCGATTTCGAACGTGGGCGCGCCCCATTCCGTCGGAACCAGTTTGATCAACGAGCCCGCATAGCGTTGCAGCGACGCGAAGCCATCGCCGTCCCAGTAATACAGCGTTCGGTCCTTCATCCCTTCGGGCCAGGGGTAGTGCTGGCCGTGCCAGTGCCAGCCTTCGGCGGCGAGCGTCGCCTCGCTGATGGAACGGCCGAGGTCGAACGTGCCCGAAACGCTCGCTTCGCCTGCCGCGCGGCCCGCGAGCAAGGCGTCGGCGAGGGTGCGGGTCAGCAATGGGCCACGATAGCGGGGCATGTCCTTCGACGCGAAGCGAGGGGCACGAACCGTAGCAGTTTCCCAAGGGTCAGCTCCACCTCCCGGACGCCTGACGCGCGCCCCATGGCAGAATCGCCGCGACCCATGCGGAGAACGCCATGCGCCTGTTCGTAACCGTGCTGATCGGCGGCTTGACTCTGCCCGTCGCCGCCGCGCCGCCGCAGACCTTGCGCGTCGACCTGCAGCACGGCGGTGACGCGACGACCGAGCATTACGCACTCGAACGTGTCGTCGTCGAAGCGCTGCCGTGGCCGGGCAATCCAGATCGACCCATCGACGGCACCAACCGCGGCATGAACCTGTTCGAGGTGATCGATGCCGCCAGCGGCAAGGTAATTTATTCGCGTGGCTTCAGCACCATCTTCGGCGAGTGGCGCAGCACTGACGAAGCGAAGACGTTGTCGCGCAGCTTCCAGGAGTCGATGCGGCTGCCGATGCCCGAGGCGCCGGTGATCGTGCGGGTGTCGGGACGCGGTGCCGACAACCGGTTCGTGCCACTGTGGTCGGCGCCACTGGATATGGCCTCGACCGACATCGAGCGCGTCCCCGCACTTGCGCCCGTGAAACCGCGGTTGATCCACGGCGATGGCGATCCGAAGCACAAGGTCGACCTGCTCATGCTCGGCGACGGTTACGCGACCGGCGAGCTCGACAAGTTCGAGGCCGACGCACGTCGGATGGCGACGCATCTGTTCAGCGTGTCACCGTTCAAGGAGCGCGCCGGTGATTTCAATGTGTGGGCCCTGACCGTGCCCGTGCCGGTGTCGGGTATCAGCCGACCCTCGACCGGCCTGCACCGCGCCAGCGCGACTGGCCTGCGCTACGACATCTTCGGCAGCGAGCGCTACGCGCTTAGCGTCGACAACCGCGCCTGGCGCGAGCTGGCGCAATACGCGCCCTACGATGCGGTAGAGATCATCTTCAACAGCGAAACGTACGGCGGCGGTGGCATCTTCGGCCAGTTCAGCACCGCCGCCGCCGGCAACGACTGGGCCGAGTATCTGTTCGTGCACGAGTTCGGCCACCACTTCGCCGGCCTGGCCGACGAGTACTACACCTCCGCGGTTGCGTACGAGAGCGGCGAAGGCCGGCCGGAGCCATGGGAACCCAACGCGACCGCGAACATCGACCGCGCAACGTTGAAATGGAATCACCGGGTTAGCCCACGCACGTCGCTGCCGACCGACTGGCCGAAAGCGGTGTTCGAGACTTTTCAACGCGAGAACCAGAAGCAGCGCGCCGAGCTGCGCGCGCAGCGCCGACCCGAAGCGGCGATGAGCACGCTGTTTGCCGCCGAGCAAGCATTCGCGGACAAGCAGTTCGACGACCACGCGAACCGCGATGTGGTCGGCGCGTTTGAGGGCGCCAACTACCAGGCGCTCGGCTATTACCGCCCGCAGATGCAGTGCCTGATGTTCACCCGCCACGACGCCTTCTGCACCGTCTGTCGCGAGGCGGTCGAGGACATCATCGACCTGTATTCCGGAAAACGGAACGCAGGCAGTTAGGCCGTCCCCTGTCGGCCGCGCAAAAAAGAAGGGAGCCTCGCGGCTCCCTTCGGTGTGGAAATGATGACGGTGAATCAGCGGCGAGAATCAGCCACGTACTCGTCCGCCGGACGCACGTCGACCAACACGCGCAGGGTACGGCCCGGGTTGTAGTCGGTCATCGTTTGATAGGCCTGGCCGGCATAGACGTAGCTCACGCGATACTGCTCGCGCTCGCGACCGCGATTGCCGTAGGTCTCGACGGTGCGGCAGCGACGCTCGACACCCGAGTCGTCGCGATAACGGTCGTAGTGATCCTTGTTGTCGCCAGACTTGTTGCCGACGGCCGCGCCAATGGCGGCGCCCGCGACGGTGGCGGCCGTGCGACCCTTGCCATCGCCGACCTGATTGCCGACCAAGCCACCGATGATGGCGCCGATCACGGCGTTCTTGGTGTTTCCGTCCCGGCCTTCTTTATAGAGACGACCCTGGTCATCGCGGTAATAACCGGATTCATATCGGTCGGTGCGCTCGTCCCAGCATTCCTGGCGCAGCTGGCCCTGGTTGTATTGGTTGTTCTGCGCGAACATGCGGTCGACGCGCGTCACGCGCGCGACGTCATTACGCAGTTCGGGGCGGTCATGACCGTGCTGATTGTAATTTTGCGCGGCGACGTTGCCGATGCCGGCGGCGGCGAGAGAAGCAACAAGCAAGGTAAGTACGAGTGGTTTCATGGTTTTGACTCCGTTTTAATGGGGCAACACATCGGGGGGCGGATCATGCGATCGCGTCGGTCTCGTTACGAGATTCGTCTCGTGTCGAGATTCGTTGCAATCGCGTTCACGCGGAAGGTGCCTGTTCGCAGATCCTGACTGTGAGACCGAAGCTGCTGCGACATGATCGAGTTGCAGGCGTCGGAGTCATCCGACTGGGCTCTTCTCACGTCGACCGGTGACACGGAACAGAATCGCGCAGGCGGCAAGCCGCGTTGATTGCACCTTGTCACGTTGCGGCTGAACGGTGGCTGCCACGCAACCCGAAAAGAGACGCCGGGGCGGAACGTCAGTTAAACGCCGTGGCGACTTTCGATGCGGACATCTGGAGTTAAGCAAGTGCCCGCGCCGGGCGCGGGATTTTTCTCACGCGTCCGATCGCGACTCACGCAAGAGACGGGGGCGGATCATGCCGTTAGTCCGAAGCGCGACTGCGCATCATGCCCAGCAACGCCAGTATCGTGATCGTGGCGGCGCCGAACAGGTAATAGCCGACAGCCGCGATGCCGTAGTGTCCCGCCAGCCAGGTCGCGATATAAGGCGCGAGCGAAGCGCCGAAAATGCCAGCGAGGTTGAAGGCGAGCGAGGCGCCGGTGTAGCGCACCGCGGTCGGGAAGCGACCGGCGAGCGCGGTGCCGAGGGGGCCGTAGGTGAGGCCCATCAAGGCCAGGCCCAACGCCAGCAAGGTCAGAACCGCGAATGGACTGCCGGCGGCGAACAACGGTCCAAACAACAGCCCGAAGGCGGCGATCAATATGCTGGCGAGGAGCAGCACGCGCAGCGCTCCGTGCCGATCGGCCAGCCACGCCGATAACGGAATCGTCAGCGCGAAGAACAGCACGCCGACCATCTGCAGTTGCAGGAACTCGCCGCGCGCGTAGCCGAGCTGGCTGGTGCCCCAGCTCAGGGTAAAGACGGTCATGAGATAGAACAACACAAACGTCGCCATCGACGCGAACGTGCCGAGCAGCAGTTCCCTCGAATGACGACGCAGCACGGTCAATATCGGCAGGCGCACGCGTTCGTGATTGTCGATCGCGGCCTGGAACGCGGGCGTCTCGTTGATCCGCAGCCGCACCCAGAGTCCGACGAACACCAGGACGGCGCTGGCGAGGAAGGGAATACGCCAGCCCCACGCGAGGAACTGGGCTTCGCTCAGAGTCGCGGTCAGGACCAGGAAGGTACCGGTCGAGCAAATGAAGCCGATCGGTGCGCCGAGTTGCGGAAACATCCCGTACCAGGCGCGCTTGCCGGGCGGCGCGTTCTCGATCGCCAGCAATACCGCGCCGCCCCATTCCCCGCCCAGTCCCAGCCCTTGTCCGAGACGACACAGGGCGAGCAACAACGGCGCCGCGATTCCGATTTGGGCATAGGTAGGCAGAAATCCGATCAGCACCGTCGACAATCCCATCGTCAGCAGCGCCGCGACGAGGGTCGCCTTGCGTCCGACGCGATCGCCGAAATGTCCGAAAAGCGCTGAACCCACCGGCCGGGCGAAGAACGCCAACGCGAAGGTCGCCAGCGATTGCAGCATCGCGGTGTTCGCGTCGCTGGCCGGAAAGAACAGCGCCGGAAACACCAGCACGGCGGCGGTGGCATAGATGTAGAAGTCGAAGAACTCGATCGTGGTGCCGATCAGGCTGGCGAACAGCACGCGCCCCGGCGAGTTGACGGGACGGACACGGGGATCGGTCATGGACAAGGCATCGGCGAGCGAGAGAAGCCGCGATTGTCGCGGAACTCGACGCCAAGCGCACCGAGGCGACGGCGCGCCGCCGTCGCGCCCGCCGGGGGATTACGCGTCTCGCACCGCGCGCGCCGACGCCAGCGGGATCTCCGATTGCGACGGGTAGGCGTAGCGTTCGATGCCCAGCGCCAGATAGCGTCGCGCGAGCACCGGCAGCGAGGCGTCGACCACGCCGCGGGCACGCAACACGTCCTCGTCCTTGGGAACGTAGACGAACAGGAACGCGCCGCCTTGACGCGCGTGTTTGAGGTCATCCTCGACGTAACCAAGCTCGGTGCCGACGGCGCTCGCGACTTCCTGCTTCATGCGCTCGAACCAGCCCGCGCCCCGATCCGATTCAAGCTCGTTGGCGACGAAGGCGCCCGACGCGGCGGCGACGTCGTCGGAGGCGAAGCCCACGCCCAGCAGCCCGTGCCGTACTTCTTCGGCGCGCGGCAGACTGCCGTAGCCAGCCACGATGTAGTTGCGCGGATAGAACACGCCCCAGGATCGATCGGACTCCTTGAAAAAATCCCAGTGCTTGGTCATGGCGGGTCTCCGACGGGAAGGGCAGGATGCACACGCGCTGGCTCACGCGATATGAGTTGCCTGCCTTGAGTGCAGCAAGCGTCGTGCCATGGCAAATGACGCGTGAATCGGCGAATTCGGCGCGCAAGCATTGCATTGCGCACTTATCGCGATCCGGGTGCATGCAGATTGCCTTGACCGGCGTTGAATAAGGTAAATTCGCGGCTAGCCCTACGCCAAGGAGCCGACCATGAGCGCAACACGTGAGGCCGCGCCCGCGGCCACGGCCGCCGCGGAGGCGCTGCTGCATGAAAGCGTCGCCAAGAACCTGTTCTTCGGCGAGATCCTGGAAGAAAAAATCTTCCCCTATCCCGCACTCCGCGACCGCGATCGCGAGATGCTCGGCATGATGGTCGAGGCCATCGACCGGTTTTTGGATGAGAAGAAGCACGATCTGAAGAAGTGGGATCGCGATGCGCACCAGCCGGAGGAGTTCATCCAGCAGCTGCGCGAACTCGGCCTGTTTGGTTTGATCATCCCCGAGGAGTTTGGCGGCCTGGCGCTCTCGAACGCGGCCTATGCACGCATCCTGGCCCAGACCAGCAGCCACGACAGCTCGGTCTCCCTGACCATTGGCGCGCACAGTTCCATCGGTATGAAGGGCGTGCTGCTGCACGGCAACGACGAGCAAAAGGCGCGTTACCTGCCGCGTTTGGCCAGCGGCGAGTTGATCGCGGCGTTTTGCCTAACCGAATCCGGCGCCGGTTCCGATGCGGCCTCGATCCGCACGTCAGCGAAACGGGAATCCGACGGCAGCTGGATCCTCAACGGCGAGAAGATCTGGATCACCAACGGCGGCACCGCCGGCTTCTACACCGTGTTTGCGCGTACCGAGACGGATGATGGAAAAATCACCGCCTTCATCGTCGAAGCCGGCTGGGCCGGCGTCAGTCACGGCGCGCACGAAGACAAGATGGGTATCCGCGCCTCATCCACCACCACAGTCGCCTTCAACGATGTACGCGTGCCGCCGCAAAACGTGCTGGGGCCGGTCGGCAAGGGCTTCAAGGTCGCGATGGACATTCTCAACAACGGCCGCACCGGACTCGGTGGCGGTGCCGTCGGCGGGATAAAGGCGCTGATCCGGCTCGCGGTGGCGCAGGCGAGCGAGCGCAAACAATTCGGCCGAGCGATCGCGGAGTTCGGTCTGGTACGCGAAAAAATCGCGCAGATGACGATCGACTGCTTCGCCGCCGAAAGCGCGGTATGGATGGTCGCGCATTACATCGACAGCGGCGGTGACGACTATTCGGTCGAAGCAGCGATGAGCAAGGTGTTCGCAAGCGAGGCGATGCAGCGTGCGGCTTACGAGGCGCTGCAAATCGCCGGCGGCAACGGTTTCATGCGCGAATTCCCCTACGAACAAATCGTGCGTGACGCGCGCATCCTGCCGATCTTCGAGGGCACCAACGAGATCCTGCGGCTCTACATCGCACTCTCGGGCATGAAGGGCGTGGGCTCCTCCCTGGGCGAGTTGAAGTCTGCGGTGAACTCGATCTTCAACGATCCGATCAAGGGCTTCGGCGTTCTCACCGGCTATGCCGAGCGTCGCTTCGCGCAAGCCACGGGTTTTGCCGGCGATCGCATCCGCACCCAACTCGCCGCGCCGCTGAAGCCGCTCGCGGCGATCCACGAAAAATATGCGACCGAGTTCGCGCGCGTGGTGGACGAGGCCCTGCGCAAATACGGCAAGGGCATCGCCGACCAGCAACATGTTCAGAAGCGCGTCGCCGACACCGCGATCGATCTGTTCGTCGGTTTGTGCGTGGTGTCGCGTGCCGATGCACTGATCGCGGCTGATCCGGCCTCGGCCGCGACCGTGGCCTCGATCGCGACCACATTTGTTCATCAATCGAGGCGGCGTATGCGCCGCAATATCCGCGGCATGATCAGCAACGACGATGCGGCGATGGAATCGATCGCAGCGAAGATTCTCGCGCAGGGCGGGTATGGCTGGGATGTGATCTAAGCACAGCACCTAGGACGTACGTTCTCGGCCCGAGAGCTTCGGCTCCTGGGACTTTTGGGGCTGCCTGCTCAGAAGGGCGGCGGAGCGGGGATTCCGGGAGACAGCGTTCCCAGACCGCAATCGCGTTCAGTGCCAGCGGCAAGCGCGGTCGCGCGGCGAATGGGAATCGCACCGCGTGGAAGTGAAGCATCATCCGGCTCGACGATCACGGCCCCCGCGTCGCAGTTGGCGTATCCGACCCGCGCCGTCCCCCAGCGCTTGGTGACCACCCGCTGCGGATTTTCCGTCGATCCCATCCGACCGCCTTCGGTCTCGAACAGCTCCATCGTAGCGTCGATGTCGTCGATCGTACCGATGCCGTACAGCCATTTCTGCCGGCCGCTGTCATCCGCTGCGTAGGTGTACCAAGACAGCGCGAGCTTTGGCGCCACGGCGTCGAAGATGGCGATGGTGAAGCCCTCGCCGCTGCGCGCCGGGTCGTACCAGGCACCGGAAAAATAACTGCTGAGGCGGCTGGACAGGCGGAAGCGGTTGAGCCGGAAGTCTGGTCGCGTGAAATCGCCGAGTACTGCGTCGACGCGGTGGTGCTCCTCTTCCAGACCGGGGTAGTACTGAAGCACACCGCCAAGGATTCGGCGCGGTTGTCCCGAAGGATTTCCCCACGACCCGTTGAAGCCGGGGTGCTCCCGTATCACCTCGTCGGTCGCAATGCCGTTGTCCGTTCCACCGAGTTCATCGAATCCCGCGATGTTGGTTTCGTCGTTCAACCGAGTTCCTGCGTCCAGAATGGACGCGCCCGTAAGTTCAAAAACAATCGGCCCTTGGAAAGCGCCTTTCTCGTCAAAGACTTCGTGCGCTCTGGGGTTGTCGTTACCCACGAAAGCGTCGTCGGACGGAACGACGCGTGCGACGTAGCTCATGTACCGGTGCTTCACCGGATCGAGCTCCTGTTGGCGCACGTGAAACTCAAGGAGTTCGGGGTTCTGGTTCGCAACTCCATGCGTAACGCCAAAGAATGCGCCGTCAGGATGGGCCGCAAGAAACTCGTCCCGCATCAGCCCGCCGTACCCGACATGGACGATACGCTGCAGGCCTGAGCTTGGCCTGATTCCAGCGTCAAACGAATCGAACGAGCCGTCGTGAAAGAAATACCACACCGGACCCACGACCAAGCTCCGGTCTCCGCCGTCACCCTGAATGTTCTCCGCTGCAAAAGTCGTAGGGACCATAGTGGCCGAGGCTGTATTCACGAATGCACACAGCCCGCCGGCCAGCAGCGTCTGCCAGAACCGGGAACCCATGGCTACAGGCAGCCGTTGTAGTACGTCGCCGTCGGGCTGGCGTCCTGCCAAGCACCACAGGTCACGCCGTTGCAGGCCCGCACGCGGATGTAGCGTGTTCCCGGCACGTCGATCGTCGCATTGGTTTCGGACAGGCGCGTCAACCCGAACAGTTTCGGCGAGGAAAAGCTGGAGCTCGCCGAACCTTCGACGTGGTACTCATCCGCCCCGCTGACCACCGACCAGGACACCTCGTTGCTGCCGTAGCAGTTGTGACGCGTCACCGTCACGGCGCCCATCCCGCCCGACGGAGACGCCGGACCGATCATGGCGTCATCGACATCCAGGCGTCGCTCTTGATAGTTGCGCGAGCCGCCTCCAGCCACACCGTAGCTGAGCGTAACAAGAGGGCCACTTTCGTTGAACTGGCGCTCCAGCGCGCGCGGCGACGCATACGGGTAGACATTGCGCATCAGCGCAATCGCACCCGCCACATGAGGTGCCGCCTGGGACGTGCCTACCGTGCTCGCATACCCACTTCCGACGACCGAGGACTCGACCGGACCGGGTGCGGCGCTGCTGCCGCCGGGGGCCAGCAAATCGACGATGAACTCGTTGGCGCTGGCATACTCCGCAGCATAGGTATCGTCCTTACGTACCGCCGAAACGCTGATCACATCGCCAATACAGGCCGGCATCGCCACCTTGTCGTTGAACTGAGAACCAGGACTGGCGAAATTGCCGGTAGCCGCGACGACCGGGATGTTCGCGGCATCCAGCTGCTGAATCGCCGCGTGCATTGCCGGGTACAGCACGTGGCACTCCTGATCGATCAGGCCTTTGCTCGTGATTCCAAGGCTCAGGTTCACGCTGGCGACGGGATGAGTGTTGCGAAGGTCGTAGACGCGGATTAGCGCATTGATGACATCGCTTTCAAGGTTCCTTCGGCAAGGAGACGTTCCACCACCGCAGTTGCTTGTTAGGGAACTCGCCTGAATCGAAATCAGGGTCGCAGAAGGAGCTGTCCCCTTGAGAGTGGCATTACTGCCTAGAGCAACCCCCGCCACATGCGTGCCGTGGCCACACCCAGCTGCTGCGGGCTCACCGGCGACGACATGCGTACAAGGGCCGCCGGACGCTATCGTTGTGGAGCCCGACGGCGCGCCGCCGGCGCAGATGGGATTGTTCGGATAGTCCGACGATGAATAGCACGCGCCCGCAACCAGACGCGCCCCGAAGAACGGATGACTCGTTTGCACGCCAGAGTCGATGACGGCCACCGTGCGATAGGTGCCGGTATTGCCGGGATGCACGAAATCGGCATTGATCTGAGGGAAGGTCTCCGACAGGAACTCTTGGCCTTCGCCTTCTTCCGTGACGGACACCACGAACGGCAGATGTCGCAGCGTTTCTATCTCGCGCGCATCGGCATAGACCGACACGAACGACAGGCCGTTGACGCGATTGATGAAGCCCGGCTCGGTATGCGGCGAGCGACCCAGGGCACGTACGACTTCATCCTGACGACGCGTAACTGCAGCCCGATAGTGATCCTCGGCGCGTGCGCTGCGAGCGCGGGTGGCGACGTTCACGCGCTCCGTGGGGTCCAGCTCCACTTCGACCAGGACGCGTACGCGATTCGTGACACGCTCGTTCGCGAGCGTCGCTAGCCGGTTCAATTCGCGTGCAAAGATCAGGGGTTCGGATCGGTATGCCAGCACGTGCGTCTCAGTAGCGCCGGAGGGGGGGGGCAAGCTGGGCCAGAGCCGGATAGCCGGCCGACAATGCCAAAGAAAACGCAGCCGCAAAATGCAAAAGTCGCATATCAACTCTCCATGTTGGATCGGCGAACCCGATCAGGGCGCAGAAGGCTAGCAGCACGAGTGATAGCGTCTGGTTAAACTTTCGTAGTCGCGGCTTTCCCGCGCATCTGCCATTCAGGTCCGTTGCGCCAAGCTGCGCGCCGCATCAACAACTGTTTGCGCTGCCTCAGCACTCCGGACAATTCAGATAGACCCCGTCCCGCGATTTGCACGCGCCCGGACCCATGATCTTGTAGCCCCGGGCTTCGAGCTTGGCGCGGCAGGCTTCCGTCTTCGCTCCCAGTTGCTGCAGGCGCACGCTGTCCTTGGCGGATTCGATCGCGTTGTACGCTGCCATCGCGGCATCGTTGTCGCGTCGCTCGACGGAACTTTTTGCGTGTTCGATGGCGTCGCGCTCAGCTAGTTCCTGCGCCCGGCGCGCGTCGTCTTCGGCCTGTCGCAGCTTCAGCTGCTCCAGCTCGAGCTTGACCACGCGCAGTTCCTCGCGGGCGTCGGATTCCGGCGTCGGTTCCGCGCCGGTCTGCTCCGCGGGCGGCACGACCACTTCGGGCTGCGGGGTGCAGCTGTAAAGCCGCCCCCGGCCGGTTCGGTAGCAGCCTCCGACGCGGCCGTCGGTGTGCATCACCCAATCATCCACCGGCGTCGCCATCGGCGCGGACGCCAGCCAAAGCGCCAGGGCAAAGACCTGCATGTCGTGTTTCTCCTTCGTCGCGATTGCGATTTGTGCGCGCTCAGGTCGCAATACTGATCGGTTAGGCCTTCCGAATTCCGTTCGCCCTGAGAATACTGCGCG
>JBKJTK010000351.1:0-5172 GCA_046590875.1 Chiayiivirga sp. | reverse complement strand
CCATGGTCGACGTGGGCGACGATGGCGATGTTGCGCAGATTCTCGATCATGGGCACAGCCGGCGGGCGGGTCCGGGGGACTCGCCGTGGAAGGGAAGGAAGGCGCGTTTCGCGGCGGTACCGGATCGGCACCTGGAATGCTGCGGCGCATTATACCTGCAACTCGGCGTCGTGGTTCACTTGGTGCCCGATTGTTCAGGAAATCAGAGGCAGGTATGAAAAGACCGGGATTGGCGATGCCGCCGTGGCTGCTGGCGCTTGATTTGCTCGCCGTGCTGTTGCTGGCGGCCGGGATCGTCCGGCTTTACGTGCCGGACCTGGCCCCGTTGAATGCCTTGCCGGAGGCCTTCGCCTGGGCTTTTGTGACGTTGGGTCTGGCCACTCTCGCGCTGTTCTGGGTGTTCTTCATTCGCAATTTGCGCGAGCGGCGAGCGGCGCGGTAGCCGGGCTCGGCTATCATTCTCGCTTCACTCTGGAGCCTGTCATGTCTGACCTCATTGCGAACTTCAACACCGCCCGCGGCACCATCCACGTGCGCCTGACCCCGAAGGAGACCCCGATGACGGTGGCCAACTTCGTCAATCTGGTCCAGCGCAAGTTCTACGACGGGCTCACCTTCCACCGCGTGATCCCGGATTTCATGATCCAGGGCGGATGTCCGCTCGGTACGGGAACAGGGGGGCCGGGGTATCGCTTTGAGGACGAGATCGTCCCGACCCTGCGCCATCACCGCGGCGCGCTGTCGATGGCGAACGCCGGTCCCGGCACCAATGGCAGCCAGTTCTTCATCACCCACATTCCGACGACATGGTTGGACGGCAAGCACACCGTGTTCGGGCAGGTCGTTGGTGCGGAAGACCAAGCCATCGTGGATGCGGTGCGCGGCGGCGAGAAGATTGGCTCCATCACCATCACGGGAGATGCCACCGCAGTGCTGGAACAGATGCACGCGCGCCTGGCGCGCTGGAACGAGATGCTGGATCAGGCCGCGCGGTCGTAAAAAACGGTTACCCGAATGATCGCCCCTCGATCACGTCCGGGGCACGCCATGAGTCTTCATAGGGCGATCGCATATCTCTGTTAGCGGTTACCTGCTCGCGCGCGATGCGGCGCGAGCAGGCGCTCGAAGCGGTCGTCGGCGACGTGGGGCGATGCGCTCTCCGATGGCAACGATGTGTTTGACAAAGCCACGATGCGTGCATCCAGCACGAGAGTGTCGTCGGCCTGCGTCGCCAATGCGCGCATCCGGCTGAGAAACGAGACACCCGCGTCCGGCGCGTAGCCGAGCCGGTGCAAGGCGGCTATGGTCGCGTGGTCGGCCTGGCGTTCGGCGATCTGCGCATCCCAACCCGCGCGGCGTCGCGCTGCAACGTGCCCGAGCTCGCGATGCGCCAGTTCGTGCGCTAGCACGAACACTAGTTCCGCCTCGTTGCGCAACGCCAGCAGCAGTCCGAGCCGGATCCGCAACAGGCGCTCGCCGACCAAGTCGGCCTGCGGCGAGTCGAGATCAAGCAGATACAGCCGCACTTCATCGCCATGGACCGGATCGATCCGCCGGAGTAGCTCACCCAACCAGGTTTCGAGAGACGGATCGCGGATGCGCTGTGGCGAGTCACGCAGTCGCGCCTCGCGTTGCGCGAGTTGCGCGCTTTCCCAGCGTCCGAGCGGGCCGTCAGCCGGTGGCAGCGGCGCGCAGGCCGCCAGCATCAGCAACAGGCACAACGGCAGGGCCGGGAGTACGCGCGGGGGCATGTGTCGTGGGCAGTTGGACGCAGTCGCTATGCTAAACTTTCGCGCCTTCAACGCGCGCATTCTGCGCGCCTGCCGAGAGAATCCGATGCCGCAACTCGCTCAACGTGTGGGGCGTGCCAAGCCCAGCGCGATCATGGTGGTCGCCGAGAAGGCGAAGCAGCTCAAGGCCGAAGGCCGCGACATCATCAGCTTCTCGATCGGCGTGCCGAATTTTCTGCCCGGTCCGCATGTGTACGACGCCGTGCGCGACGCGCTGATCAAGGATTCCGGCCAGTACGGTAGCAATCGCGGCTCCGATGCGCTGCTGGATGCGTTCCTCAAGCACATCGAGGCGGCCGGTTTCAGCGGCTACACCCGCAATCATGTCGCAACCGCGATCGGCGCCAAGCACATTCTCTACAACCTGTTCGAGGCCTTGCTCGACGAAGGCGATGAGATCACGTTCGCGACGCCTTACTGGACCAGCTACTTCGACATTGCCGAGATCGTCGGCGCGAAGATCAAGCTACTCCCGTGCCCGTCGGGACAGAACTACAAGCTGACCCCGGCGCAGCTCGACGCGGCGCTCGCCAGCAAGCCGCGCCTGTTCCTGTTCAATAACCCATCCAATCCGACCGGCATGGTCTACGACCGCGCCGAAGTCGCGGCGCTGGCCGATGTGCTGGTCAAGCATCCGGACACCTGGATCATCACCGACGACATCTATCACCGCATGGTGTTCGACGGCGTGGGCTACCACAATTTCCTGCACTCGCGGCCGGAGCTGCGCGAGCGCCTGATCTTCGTCGACTCGCTGTCCAAAACCTACGGCATGCCGGGCTGGCGCGTAGGCTTCATGGCCGGACCGGAAGCCGTGGCGAAGGCGCTGGTGACGCTCAACTCCAATCACATCACCAATGTGCCGGAGATCGTCACCGCAGCCGCGGTCGCTGCGCTCAGTGGCCCGCAGGATGTGCCGACCGCGAAGAACGCCGAGTTCCAGTCGAAGCGCGACCAGGTGATGGCGGCGCTGGCTGCGATTCCGGGCATTGTCTGTCCAAAGCCAGCGGGTGCGTTCTATGTATTCCCTGATATCAGCAGTGCCTTCGGCAAGACGCATGTACCGAGCGGTTCAAAGATCGGCAATGACGTGGAATTGTGCAACGCACTGCTGATGCGAAGGGCGTGGCCTGCGTGCCGGGCTCGGCCTTCGGCGAACCCCGTGCATTGCGGATCAGCTATACGTGCCCCACGCCGCAGCTGGCGCCGGGTTTGAAGCGCATCCAGGAATTCTTCGCCGAATTGGTCTGATAACCAAGTGCCAAGACACTCCGCGAATGAACGCAAAAAACGCAAATAGAACGAAAGAAACATTCTGCTTGCATTCGCGTTTTTTGCGTTCATTTGCGGACTGATTGCTCTCGCCTTTACGTATACCTCGCTTCGGAGATATTCCATGAAAGCCCCCGTTCGCGTTGCCGTTACCGGTGCTGCCGGCCAGATCGGCTACTCCCTGATCTTTCGAATCGCCTCGGGCGAGATGCTGGGTAAAGATCAGCCCGTGATCCTGCAGATGCTCGAACTGCCCATGGAGAAGGCGCAGGCCGCGCTCAAGGGTTGCATGATGGAGTTGGAAGACTGCGCCTTCCCGTTGCTGGCTGGCATGGTCGGCACCGACGATGCGGAGGTCGCGTTCAAGGACGCCGACATCGCGCTGCTGGTGGGTGCGCGTCCGCGCGGTCCCGGCATGGAGCGCAAAGATCTGTTGTTGGAGAACGCCAAGATTTTCACCGCGCAAGGTGCGGCGTTGAACAAGGTTGCCAAGCGCGACGTGAAAGTGCTGGTGGTCGGCAATCCGGCCAATACCAACGCCTACATCGCAATGAAGTCGGCGCCGAATCTCGATCCAACGAACTTCACCGCGATGCTGCGTCTGGATCACAACCGCGCCCTGTCGCAGCTTGCTGGAAAAGCCGGCATCGCCGTGGCCGATATCGAAAAGCTGGTGGTTTGGGGCAACCACAGCCCGACCATGTATCCGGACTACCGTTTTGCCACCGTCGGTGGCAAGTCGTTGAAAGACAAGATTGGCGACGACAACTGGAATCGCGAGACCTTCATCCCCAAGGTCGGCAAGCGCGGCGCGGCGATCATCGAGGCGCGCGGACTTTCTTCGGCCGCATCGGCAGCCAACGCTGCCATCGACCACGTGCGCGACTGGGTGCTCGGCACCAATGGCAAATGGGCGACGATGGGCATTCCCTCGGACGGCAGCTACGGCATTCCGAAGGACACGATGTACGGCTTTCCTGTGATCTGCGCGAACGGCAAGTACGAACTCGTGCGCGACCTGCCGATCGACGATTACAGCCGCACCATGATGGACAAGACCCTGGCCGAGCTTGAGGAAGAGCGCGTGGGTGTAGCTCATCTCCTCGGCTGATTGAGCGTCCCCAGCGACCCGTCCCGCCGCAACTGCATCCCGTTCGTGCTGTGGTATAGAAGCACGGACGGCTCGTCGCCTCGCCGCCCTTCATCCTTCGATACCTCAGGACGAACGGCATACAGGGTTGAACATGGCCCCATCCACCTCTCCCGGCACGCGCTTCCGCGCTGCCCTCGCTGAAGAATCCCCGCTCCAGGTCATGGGCGCGATCACCGCCTACGCCGGGCTCATGGCCAAGCGCGTCGGTTATAAGGCGCTTTACTTGTCCGGCGGTGGCGTGGCCGCGAATTCGCTCGGCATGCCGGATCTGGGCATCAGCACGATGGAAGACGTGCTAACTGACGCGCGCCGCATCGTCGACGCGACGCAGATGCCGTTGCTCGTTGATATCGATACCGGTTGGGGCGGCGCGTTCAACATTGCGCGCAGTGTGCGTTCCTTCATCAATGTCGGCGTGGCCGCCGTGCATATGGAAGACCAGGTCGGCCAGAAGCGCTGTGGCCATCGTCCCGGCAAGGAAGTGGTACCGGTGGGTGAAATGGTCGACCGCGTCAAATCCGCGGTGGATGCCCGCACCGATGCCGGCTTCGTCATCATGGCGCGCACCGATGCCGCCGCGGTGGAAGGCGTCGATGCGGCGATCGATCGCGCTTGCGCCTACGTCGAGGCCGGTGCCGACATGATCTTTCCCGAGGCGATGAAGACGCTCGCCGACTATCGGCGCTTCAAGGCTTCGGTGAAGGTGCCGATCCTCGCCAACCTCACCGAATTCGGTTCGACGCCGTTCTTCAGCACCGATGAGTTGCGCAGCGCGGGCGTGGATATCGCGCTGTACTGCTGCGGCGCGTATCGCGCCATGAACAAGGCCGCACTGCACTTCTACGACACCGTGCGACGCGAAGGCACGCAGAAGAACATCATCGACACCCTGCAATCGCGTGCCGACCTCTACGATTTCCTCGGCTATCACGCCTATGAGGACAAGCTCGACGCGCT
>JBKJTK010000237.1:0-9708 GCA_046590875.1 Chiayiivirga sp. | reverse complement strand
TTCCCATCGACGATGCGCTTGAGCATCGCACGCGCATCGCGGAACAACTCGCGCGCCTGCGGACCGACAATCGCATCGTCGAGGATCGCGGGATAGCGTCCCGAGAGCTCCCACGTCTGAAAGAACGGAGTCCAGTCGATGGCCGCCACCAGCTCGTCGAGCGGGAAATCCTCGAAGACGGTCAGCCCGAGTTTGCGAGGCGTCGGGGGCACGTAGTTCGCCCAGTCGCCGTCGAAGCGCTGCGCGCGCGCGCGCGCCAACGACACCAGCTTCTTGCCTGGTCCGCGATCCTTGTGGCGTTCGCGGATGTCCGCGTAGTCCGACGCGTTAGCCGCCACAAACGCGCCCCGCAATTCCGGGCTGATCAACGACTGCGCCACGCCGACCGCGCGCGAGGCGTCTTTTACCCAGACCGTGGGCGACTTGTAGTGCGGGTCGATCTTGAGCGCCGTATGCGCGCGCGACGTCGTGGCGCCGCCTATCAGCAGCGGCAGCATGAAGCCCTGTCGCTGCATCTCTTTTGCGATGTGGCTCATCTCCTCCAGCGACGGCGTGATCAGGCCAGAGAGACCGATCATGTCGGCGTTCTCGGCGCGCGCGGCGTCGAGGATCTTCTGCGCTGGCACCATCACGCCCAAGTCGATCACATCGAAATTGTTGCACCGGAGCACGACCCCGACGATGTTCTTGCCGATGTCGTGCACGTCGCCCTTGACCGTGGCCATGATGATCTTGCCGTTGGACTTCGCGGTGTCGCCGGTGCGAAGTTTCTCTTCTTCGATATAGGGCAGCAGCCAGGCGACGGCTTTCTTCATCACGCGCGCGGACTTCACCACTTGCGGCAGGAACATCTTGCCGGCACCGAACAGGTCGCCGACGATGTTCATGCCGTCCATCAATGGACCCTCGATCACATCCAGTGGCCGCGTGGTCAGCAATCGCGCTTCTTCGGTGTCGATATCGATCCACAGATCGATGCCGTGCACCAGAGCATGGCTGAGGCGTTCGCGCACCGGTTTTTCGCGCCAGCGCAGATCCTCGACGCGTTGTTCGCCTTTCTTGCCCTTGAACTTGTCGGCGATCTCCAGCAGACGTTCGGTGCCATCGGGGCGACGGTTCAGCACCACGTCCTCGACCCGCTCGCGCAGGTCGGTTTCGAGATCGTCGTAGATCGGCAGGGCGCCCGCGTTGACGATACCCATGTCCATGCCGGCCTTGATCGCGTGGTACAGGAACACCACGTGGATCGCCTGCCGCACCGGCTCGTTGCCGCGGAACGAGAACGACACATTCGACACGCCACCCGACACATGGCATTTCGGAAACCGACGCTTGAGCTCGCGCGTGGCCTCGATGAAATCGACCGCGTAGTTGTTGTGTTCCTCAATGCCGGTGGCGACTGCAAAGACATTGGGATCGAAGATGATGTCTTCGGGTGGGAAGCCGATTTCTTCGGTCAGAAGCGTATAGGCACGTGAGCAGATATCAACCTTGCGTTCGATGCTGTCGGCTTGGCCGACCTCGTCGAACGCCATTACCACCACGGCTGCGCCATAGCGACGCACCAGACGCGCCTGGCGCAGGAATTCGGCCTCACCTTCCTTCATCGAGATCGAGTTGACGATGCCCTTGCCTTGCAGGCATTTCAGACCGGCCTCGATCACCGACCACTTCGAGCTGTCCACCATTACTGGCACGCGCGCGATGTCCGGCTCCGCCGCGATCAGATGCAGGAACATGACCATCGCCTGTTCCGAATCCAGCAAGCCCTCGTCCATGTTGACGTCGAGCACCTGCGCACCGCTCTCGACCTGCTGCCGCGCCACCGCCACGGCTTCGTCGAAACGATCTTCCTTGATCAGCTTCTTGAACTGCGCCGAACCAGTGACATTCGTCCTCTCTCCTACGTTGACAAAATTGGTCTGCGGGGTGATCTCCAGCGGCTCCAGGCCGCTCAGACGGGTATGGCGGGCGAGGGTGGTCATGCGTTTCGCTCCTTCCCCCGCAACGCGGGGAACGGCTGGGGTGAGGCGCCACGCTTGCGAGCCATCGGCTCGCGTGATGCCGAACGCCCGAAGGCTATGCCTGAGGGCCGGGGCGGGGGTACGGCTCTTTGCGCGGGATCTGAACGCAACGACGCTTCGGCGTGCCCCCACCCCAGCCCTCCCCCGCAAGCGGAGGAGGGGGCAAGAGCGGAGAAACCGGTCACGCCGCTACCTCCAGCTGCGGAATCGCCCGCGGCGGCAGATCCGACACCGCCTCCGCGATTGCCGCGATATGTTCCGGCGTGGTGCCGCAGCAGCCACCAACCAGGTTCAGCAACCCGGCTTCGGCGAATTCGCGCAACACGTGCGCCATGTCTTCGGGGGTCTCGTCGTAACCACCGAACGCATTCGGCAGGCCCGCATTGGGATGACAACTCACATGCGCGTCGGCGACTTGCGCCAGGATGTCGACATGCGGCCGTAGATCCTTCGCCCCGAGCGCGCAGTTCAGGCCGATCGACAGCGGGCGGGCGTGACGCAGCGAATACCAGAACGCTTCCGCGGTCTGACCCGAGAGCGTGCGGCCCGAGGCATCGGTGATCGTGCCGGAGATCAACACGGGCAGGCGCGCACCGCGCGCCTCAAACACATCCTCAACCGCAAACAGCGCGGCCTTGGCATTGAGCGTGTCGAAGATGGTTTCGACCATGATCACATCACTACCGCCGTCTATAAGCCCCGCGGTCGCCTCCCGATACGCGACGGCCAGTTCGTCGAAACTGATCGCACGGAAACCGGGTCGGTTGACATCCGGACTGAGTGACGCCGTGCGGCTGGTCGGTCCCAGCACGCCGATCACGAAACGCGGGCGCTGCGGTGTCTTTGCCTCGATCGCATCGCACTCGACTCGGGCCAGGCGGGCACCTTCGAAGTTCAATTCACGTACCAGGTGCTGAAGTCGATAGTCGGCGAGTGAAATCGAGGTCGAGTTGAAGGTGTTGGTCTCGAGCAGATCAGCACCGGCTTCGAGATAGGCGCGATGAATCGATCTGATGATGTCCGGACGGGTCAAGGTCAACAGATCGTTATTGCCGCGCTGGTCGTGGCCTTCGCAGCCGCACCCATTGCCATGCGCGTGACCCTGCGGTGCGAACAACCCATCGAATCCCTGCGCGAAGCGCTCGCCGCGATAGTCGGCTTCCTCCAGTTCGTGGCGCTGGATCATTGTGCCCATCGCACCATCGATGATCAGGATTCGCTGGGCGAGCGCAGCATGCAGCGCTGCGACGCGCTCGGGGTGCAGCCAAGGAAGGTTGCTCATGTTTTTCTAGCCAGCAATGAAACCACTTCAAAGTGCGGCGGCCGTTTCTCGCGCGCCACGACGTCGCAACTGATGACTTCCAGCCCGGCCTTGGCCGCGAGTTTCGCCAGTTCCTTCGGAGTGAAGCCGAGGTTGGCATGGCCGTAAGGCTCGATGGTGCTGCGGTGTTCGTGTTTGGCGAGCGTGGTCGCGAGCAGACGGCCACCGCGACGCAGCACGCGGGTGGATTCGATCAAGGCCTGACCAGGTTTCTCGGCGTAGGTGAGTGCATGCATCAGCAACACCAGGTCGAAGCTGCGGTCGGAGAATTCCAGCGCGTGCATATCGCCTTCGCGCACTTCGACATTGCGCCATGGTTTCAGGCGTTCGAGCGCCGCCGCGGTCACCTTGGCGCTGGAGTCGATGCAGACGTAGCGCTTGGCGCGCGGTGCCAGCAGTTCGGCCAGTACACCGTCGCCGGAGGCGATATCGAGCACGTCGCCGGGTTCAAGCAATTGCAGCGCGGCGCGCGCCATCGCTTCCCAGGTGCGCCCCGGGGAATAGTGGCGTTCCATGTCGCCGGCGACGGAATCGGCCCAGTTCTGGTCGGAGGCGCGAGTCGCCAGCACCGCGGGGAGGCGCTCGGCGTCCGCACGCAGTAGCGGATCGTCAGCGCCTTCGCTCAAGGCTTTCCAGAGCGCGCGCTGGGCGTGATCGAGGTCGGCTTCGGCGAAACGATAGTAAGCGGACACGCCGGAGCGGCGATCGCGCACCAGGCCATGTTCCTTGAGCTTGGCCAGATGCGTGGACACGCGCGGTTGCGCCAGACGCGTGATCGCAGCCAATTCGGCGACGGTCAACTCGTCTTTTTCCAGCAGGGCCAGCAGCCGCACGCGGGTGGGGTCGGACAGCACCCGCAAACAGGCTGACCAAGCGTCAAGATCCAAGCTTTCATCCTTCTATCGCGATTCAGGGATGAATTGTCGGGGCAGGGCGGGGATGGGTCAAGTTTTGGGGCGAGTTCCAGTGCGGTTCGTTGGCCCAAATTGAATCCGTTCGCCCCCGGATCGAGTCCGGGGCAGGCTCTGGGGCATCGAAGGGCACTACCGCATCTGGTCGTGCCGCGGGTGGTTCGATACCTCACCACGAACGGCAAAGCTAGACGTGGCGGATTGGTCCCGAAGAAGCCCGTTCGCCCCTGGATCGGGTCCGGGGCAGGCTCTGAGGTATCGAAGGGCACTACCGCATCTGTGTCGTACTCCGGGTGGTTCGATACCTCACCCCGAACGGGAAAGGTAGCCGTCGCGCGCTGGTCTCTGCGAAAGCCGTTCGCCCTGAGGTATCGAAGGGCACTACCGAATCTGTGCCAGGTAGCAGGTGGTTCGATATTTCACGACGAACGGCAACGATACCGCGCCGGGGCAGAATCTTCTGGCATTGGAACCTCCCCCTAGAACTGCTCTTCACGCTGTCCGGTTAAACTACGCAGCTTCCCCGATCACCTCAGGACCCCGTCATGGATTTCCGCTTCACCGAAGAGCAGTTGATGATCCAGGGCGTGGCCCGTCGCATCGCGCAGGAAAAGATCGCCCCCAGCGCCGAGCATCACGACCACACCGGCGAATTCCCGCTCGCCAACATCCGCACCCTGGGCGAGAACGGGCTGATGGGGATCGAGGTGCCGGCCGAGTACGGCGGTGCGGGTATGGACCCGATCAGCTACGTACTGGCGATGATCGAGATTGCGGCCGCCGACGCCGCGCATTCGACCATCGTCTCGGTCAACAACTCGCTGTTCTGCAATGGCATCCTGAAATTCGGTTCTGAGGCGCAGAAGCAGCTTTACGTGCGTGCGATCGCAGAGGGTAAGGAAATCGGCGCCTTCGCGCTGACCGAACCGCAATCAGGTTCCGACGCCACCGCGATGCGCTGCAAGGCGACCAAACAAGCTGATGGCAGTTTCGTCATCAATGGCAAGAAGAGCTGGATCACCTCGGGCCCGGTGGCGAAGTACGTCGTGCTGTTCGCGATGAGCGACGCGAGCAAGGGCGCGCGCGGTATCACCGCTTTCATGATCGACGCCACTAAACCGGGATACCACCGCGGCAAGACCGAACCCAAGCTCGGCATCCGTGCCTCGGCGACGTGCGAGATCGAGTTCACCGACTACGTCTGTAGCGCGGAGGATGTGCTCGGGCAGGAAGGTGAGGGCTTCAAGATCGCGATGAGCGTGCTCGATGCCGGCCGCATCGGCATCGCCTCCCAAGCCATCGGCATCGCGCGGGCTGCGTATGAGGCCACGCTGGCCTACGTGAAGGAACGCAAGGCCTTCGGCCAGCCGATCGGCGCGTTCCAGATGACCCAGGCCAAGATAGCCGACATGAAGTGCAAACTAGACGCAGCCACGCTGCTGACGCTGCGCGCCGCCTGGCAGAAGGGCGAATTCGAAAAGGGCGGCGCGAAGTTCGGCAACGAAGCCGCGATCGCCAAACTCACTGCCTCCGAGGCGGCGATGTGGATCGCGCACCAGGCGGTGCAGATCCACGGCGGCATGGGCTACTCGAAGGAAATGCCGCTGGAACGTTACTTCCGCGACGCCAAGATCACCGAGATCTACGAAGGCACCAGCGAGATCCAGCGGTTGGTGATCGCGCGCAACGAGACGGGCTTGCGCTGAGGCGCGTCGACCGGCCGCAACGATAGGACGAGCTCCATCGCCGCTCCTGCAGAACCAACCCCATTCAGGAGCGGCGGTTCCAGCAAGATCGTGGAAGTTTTTCTACAGCTTCGTAGGGCGCCACCGGCAGATTGCGGAGGATTGATGCAAACCACGCTCACCATTGCCGCAATTATCGCTGTGCTTACTGGAGTGGCCCACTCCGTTCTTGGCGAGCTCCTGATCTTCCGGCACCTGCGTCAGGGAACGTTCGTCCCTGCACAGGGCGCACCGCCGCTGCGTGCCCGGAACGTCCGGATCCTCTGGGCCACTTGGCACTTGGCGTCAGTCTTTGGCTGGGCGCTTGCCGCGCTTCTGATCGGGCTCGCGGCCTTTCCTGACGCGCCGATTGACAAGCTCGTGGTGCAGGCAGTCGTCGCCGCGTATGCGGGTGGGTCTATCCTTGTTCTCGTCGGCACGCGAGGTCGGCATCCCGGCTGGATTGCGCTGGCGGTCGTCGCAGGTCTTACTTGGGTTGCCGCGGGTGGCGCTTAGACTTTGAGCCGATCGATGGGGCACGATTCGATGTTTTTTGAAAAGATATCGGCGATCGGCCGCTCAATGCGGCGTTGGCCGACACCAGCACCATTCACACGATCACGAGCGCGAGACGAATACTGACAATCGGGCTGCAGTTAGCCTCGGCGGACACCCAGAATGCCAGCTTTCAATCCAAGACATCCCTTCTTGATGGGCGTCCCGGCCGCCGCCTGCTTCAGGAACCCCGATGATCTTCGCTTCGGTGAATCGCTTCTTCATGTCCGTCCTCGCTGGAGTGACGGACTCTACTGAAGTCACACTGGCTCTGAAAATGGGCGGCAGGCCACTTCCTCCTCGGCGCTCGGCGACCCAGTAGCGCGGCGGATGCGCTACCGGAGCGATCGAACCCGGCTCGCGGCTGAATGCGCAACGGGGCTGCGCTTGAGGTGGCGAAATCGGCCAGTGCGGTATGGCGACGGTTAATTCTCGGTGCCTCAATCTGCAGCCTCCAGTAAACAGGGGGCGACCATGCACAAGACATTGAAGGGTTCGATTGCGGTTCTGGCACTGCTGTTCGGCTTCTCGACGGCAGCGTTAGCGAAAGAACAGACCAAGAGTTGGGAAGTGGATTTGTACGACGGCGACGCCGACATCACCTATGTCGACGATGGCTATGACGATGTCCACGTCTACGATCACAACAACCACCGTAATGACCGCAGCTACATCGCCCAAGAGCACAACTACGGCTATCGCGATGGTTATCGGGACAGTGGTTATCACGGCGGCTACGACTACTACGACGATCGCCGGGTCTATGTGCCGCAGCACTATCGTCCAAGTCGCTATCGAGTTGAGTACCACTACGGCCACGGCTATCGCGGCTGGTAAAGCCGGTGAGGCCGGGGGTCCGCTCGGCTTCGCTGCGATTGATTTAGGTTAGAAGATAGCTGCAGGCGGCCACCGTTAGTGGCCGCCTGGAGCATCCTGATAGCGTCATCGAATCCCCAAAGGTTGTGGTCAGTTGCCTTTGAAAAGTCCCCACTCGGAATGCAGGGGCAGCGTCGCGTTGGCGAGCCCCGCGCCTGGTCAAGAAGAACTACAACGACCATCGTGTTCGCGTGGCGGGAAATGGCGCTCCGTGTTTGCTTTGATGCAACAGGTTGGTGACTATCCGTCCTTCCTGCGGCCGAAACCTCAACGACCCGCGTTGCGTTCACCTGAGTTGCGGGGCAAGGTGTAGGCCCAGTGCGCCAAGGGTGGCGTCTGTTCACTCGGCCGCCCGGCCAAAAACCAACGGGACCTCAATGCGCCTCCATGCTCTTGCTTCCGCGCTGCTCATACTTCCCCTGCTTGCCTGCTCGCCTCCGCCTGCTCCACAACCTGCCGCGCCAGCTGCCACCGTGCCCGTCGTTGCCGTGGAGCCCGACTGGAACGGATACGTCGATCGCTACATTGAAAGCCACCTCGCGGCGCATCCAGCGCAGGCGGTAACGCAGGGGCGGCATGAATTCGACGGTGTGCTACCGGACTGGAGTAGGGCGGGTATCGTTAAGGAAGTGGCAAGGCTCCGCGCGGTGCGCGCGGAGGCGGCGAGCTTTGATGCGGCGGCACTGAACGACGGGCAACGTTATCAGCGCGACTACCTATTGGCGCGCACCGACGCGATGCTTTTCTGGCTCAACACTTACCGCGCGCCCTTTCGCAATCCGGCGTTCTATTTCGACTGGATGACCGACTCGCTGGACCCCGCGCCTTACGTCACGCTGACCTACGCTCCCGCCGCGCAACGATTGCGGTCCGTGACCCGCTACTTGAGCAACATCCCTGCCGCCACAGTGCACATCCGCGACAACCTCGGCAGCGCGCCGCTGCCCCCCACCTTCATCGAATATGGCATCAATGCGTTCGGTGGGTTGGCGGATTTTTATCGCAACGAACTGCCGAAAGCATTCGCCGAAGTCGACGACGCCACGCTGCTCGCCGAGTTCGCCGCGGCGCGCGAACCCGCCGCCGCCGCGATGGATGGCCTGCGCGACTGGCTGACCGCCGAGCGCGCGAACGCGAGTGGCGATTTTGCGCTGGGTGCCGAACAATTCCGCCAGATGCTGCTCGCGACTGAAAGTGTCGACGTCGACCTTGCAGAACTCAAGGCGGCGGGTGCCGCTGATCTCGAGCGAAATCTCGCCGCGCTCAAGACCGCTTGCGACAGCTACGCGCCCGGCAAATCCTTGCAGGCCTGCGTCGCACAGATGAACGAGAACAAGCCGGCCGCCGGCTCGGTGCAGGCGGCGCGTGATCAGATCGTCGACCTGAAAGCATTCCTGATGCAGAAAGATCTGGTGTCGATACCGTCCGACGATGTCGCACTGGTCAGCGAATCGCCGAGCTATGCACGCTGGAACTTTGCCTACATCAACATTCCTGGCCCGTTCGAAATCGGTCAACCGGCCGTTTACTTCATCTCTCCGCCCGATCCAACGTGGCCGGCAGCAGCGCAGAAGGCGTATGTGCCGGGCGAAGCGAACCTGCTGTTTACTTCGGCGCATGAAGTCTGGCCGGGTCACTTCCTCAATTTCCTGCACGCCAAGAAGTCAGACTTCAAGTTCGGGCGGCTGTTTGTCGGCTATGCCTACGCCGAGGGCTGGGCGCACTACACCGAGGAAATGATGTGGGACGCAGGGCTCGGTGAGGGTAGTCCCGAGGTGCACATCGGGCAGCTATCGAATGCGCTGCTGCGCAATGCGCGCTTTCTCGCGGCCATCGGCCTGCACACCGAGGGCATGACCCTGGAACAGGCGCAGACACTCTTCATCGAAGGCGGCCTGCAGGACGAAGGCACCGCGCGCAAACAAGCCGCGCGAGGCACGTTCGATCCGGCCTACCTCAACTACACGATGGGCAAGCTGATGATCATGCAGCTACGCGACGACTGGACCCGCGAACGCGGCGGACGCGCAGGATGGAAAGCCTTTCACGACGCGTTCCTCTCCTACGGCGGCCCGCCGATTCCGCTGGTGCGGGCGCAGATGCTTGGCGGTGCGGCGGAGACGAAACTGTGGAAGGCGGCAGGGAAGTAGCCCGGAATCCGCGGCTGAGTGCAATGGCATTACCTTAAGCCTCGTCATCCCCGCGACTGTGAGCGCAGCGAGCGAACGGCGTAGCCGGCCCGAAGGGCGAGCGCGCAGCGCGAGTAAGGCGGGGATCCAGTGACTTGAGCTCTACTT
>JBKJTK010000159.1:0-13037 GCA_046590875.1 Chiayiivirga sp. | reverse complement strand
GAATTCATCATGAAGCCGCCGTCGCCCGCCAGCGCGACGACCTTTCGGTCGGGGTGCACGATCTTGGCCGCCATCCCCGAGGGCAGGCCGGCCCCCATGGTGGCAAGCGCGTTGTCGAGCAGCAATGTGTTGGGTTCGCGACAGCGGTAGTAGCGCGCAAACCAGATCTTGTACATGCCGTTGTCCAGACACAGGATGTCCTGAGGCCCCAGCGTCTTGCGCAGATCCGCCACCAGGCGCTGCGGGTACATCGGAAAACGGTCGTCGTCCGCACCTTGCGCGAGATGCGCATTGAGATGCTCACGCACGGTGTCGAAATAGCCGAAGTCCCAGTGCGGCTGCTTCTCCAGGCGCTGCTTGATGCGCCAGACCGAATTTGCGATGTCCCCGATGACCTCGATCTGCGGGAAATAAACGGTGTCGACTTCGGCCGAGAAATAATTGACGTGGATGACCGTGCGCAGGCCTTTCTGCATGAAGAACGGCGGCTTCTCGATCACGTCGTGGCCGACATTGATGATGAGATCGGCCTTCTCGATCGCGCGATGGGTGAAGTCGCCGGCCGAGAGCGCGGCGTTGCCGAGCCATAGCGGATGGGTCTCGTCGACCACGCCCTTGCCCATCTGCGTGGTGAAGAACGGGATGCCCAGCTTGTCGACGAACTCGCGCAGCATCTTGCTGGTGGTCTTGCGGTTCGAGGCTGCACCCACCATCAGCAGCGGACGCTTGGCATTCGCGATGGCATCGACCGCGTGTGCGAGGGCCTTGTCATCGGCGACTGGGCGGCGCGAGTAACTCTTGGGAATGACGATCGCTTCGGTGTGCTCGTCGGCGATGTCTTCCGGCAGCTCCAGATGGGTGGCGCCTGGGCGCTCTTCTTCAGCACGACGAAAGGCTTCGCGCACGCGCGCCGGGATGTTGTCGGAGGCCACGATCTGGCGCGTGTACTTGGTCAGCGGCTTCATCATGTCGACGATGTCGACGATCTGGAAATGCCCCTGCTTGCTCGCCTTCACCGGCTTCTGCCCGGTGATCATCATCATCGGCATCGCGCCGAGCTGCGCATATGCCGCCGCAGTAACAAAATTTGTCGCACCCGGACCGAGCGTGGCGAGACACACACCGGCCTTGCCGGTGAGGCGGCCATAGGTGGCGGCCATAAAGCCGGCGCCCTGTTCGTGACGGGTCAAGATCAGCTTGATCGACGACGTCCTCAGCGATTCCAGCAGATCGAGATTCTCCTCGCCGGGAATTCCGAAGACGTACTCCACGCCTTCCGCTTCAAGTGCGCGGACGAACAGATCCGATGCCTTCATGCCGCTCTCCCCGATGTGATCCCCATCCGCATTGTCGGGGCGGGGGATGACAGCGTCAACGCCAGCGACTCACGATTCGCTGGCGGGTGGGATGCGTTCGACGCGCAGCTGCAGTTCGCCGTCCACCAGCCTCGCGGTCAGCGGTTGCCCAAGGCTCGCCTCGTTGCTGCGGCGGATCACACGCCCATCTTGCCGATCGCGCAGGATGGCGTAACCACGGCCCAACGTGGCCAGCGGACTGACCGCGTTCAAGGCGCGTCCGATGGCCTTCAACTGCAAACAGCGCTGTTCAAGCGCACGCACCGTCAGTGCCCGTTGCCGTTCGGTCGCTAGCTGCAAGCGTGCACGCAATTCCGCCAGGCGATGGCGCGGGTGTTGCGTGCCGAGACGTTGGCCGACGTGCAACCGTCGCTCGTGGTGTCGGCGCAGGGAGTAAGCCATCTGCAAGCGCAGGCTGCGGTGGAGTCCAGACATGCGTTCGAGATTGCGCAGCAGTCGTGCCGCGGGCCGTTGTGCTTGCAGCCGTTGCTGCAGTTGATCGAGCCGCTGCGCACGCGATTCGCGCGCACGGCGCCAAGCTTGCGTGAGTTGCGCCTGACGACGCTGCAGCACGGCCGCAAGTTCTATCCGGTCCGGCACCAGCAATTCGGCGGCGGCCGATGGCGTGGGCGCACGCAGGTCGGCCACGAAGTCCGCGATGCTGAAATCGATCTCATGTCCGATCGCAGAGACAACCGGAGTGTCCGCCGCGGCGATCGCGCGTGCGAGTGCTTCGTCGTTGAAGGCCTGCAAATCCTCCAGCGAGCCGCCGCCACGCGTCAACAGCAACACATCGAAACGTGCGGACGCATCGGCGCGTCGCACCATGTCGGCCATCTGCGCCGCGGCGGCCGCGCCCTGTACCAGCACCGGCAGCACTTCGACTTCAATCATGGGAAAGCGTCGCCGCAGAATGCTCAACATGTCGCGCACCGCCGCGCCGCTGGGCGAGGTGACAATGCCCACCCGACGCACGAAGCGCGGTAGTTTCCTCTTGCGTGTGACGTCGAACAGGCCCTCAGCGGCCAGTTTCGCCTTGAGTTCCTCGAACGCCCGCAGCAGCGCGCCTTCGCCGGCCTCTTCCATGTGCTCGACGATCAACTGGTAGTCGCCGCGCGCCTCGTAAACGGTCAAGCGCGCGCGCAACACCACCTGCACGCCGTCGGCAGGGCTGAACTTCAGCCAAGTGCTCTTGGGCTTGAACAGCGCGCAACGCACCTGCGCGCGCGCGTCCTTGAGGGTAAAGTACAGATGCCCGGAACCTGGCTTCGACACGCCTGACAACTCGCCCTCAACCCAGATCAGCGGGAACGCACCTTCCAGCAGATCACGCGCCAGGGCGTTGAGCTGCGACGGGGTGAGAATCTGGCGGTCGGAAGCGGCAGCTTGCACGCGAACGGGCCGGAACACGGCAGGCGAGTGTAACGCCACCGGGGACATCGGCAACGGCGAGGTGTCGGGACGAACATCCACGAGGCCTGCAAGCGGCCGCGTTACATCGCGGTCATCGCAACGGTTGGAAGCGCGGGTTGGCGGCGGCGTTGTTCGAGTGTATCGAGGTGCAGGCGGCGCTCGCCGCGCGCGTCGAAGACGAACGTCCGAAGGCGGAACGACAAGGAATGTCGTCGCGGTTCAGTCACTCGCCCTCGCTTTGACAGCACTCCGCTTGACCAACGGCGGGGCTGACGTTCCCTCGAAGCCGCTGGCAAAGAGGCCAAACGGGAGGATGGGGTCCTGATCCGTCGCAGTGTCGTTGCCCGGATTGATCGTCACGAGACCGGAGGGCAGGGTTACTCCCGCGGTGTTGATGACGGAGCCTGCTCCGCCGCCGGCGACTTGCCCCATGACGTCGAAGTGCAGGAACTGATTCACGGCCAGGTCGAGGGTTACGTCGAGGTTGCCGTTGCCTGCGCCGGGCACGGGGCAGGGCGCGGTCGATGTCGCCTGATTGCACGACCAACTGCCATTGGTCAGTGTGCTCGGCAAGTTGTCGGTGAGGTTGGCCCCGGTAGCCGCGTTCGGTCCGGCATTGGCAACGACGATCGCGTAGACCGTGGTGTCGCCGTCCAGTAATCCGGTCTGCCCGTTGTCCTTGGTGACTTGCAGATCCGCTCCTGCGCCGACGCTGATTGTGAATGAATGCGAGGAGGAGGTGTTCCGGTCACTTCCGCTACTCGCCCCGGTATCGCGAACGCGGGCTCGGATCGTCGCGCTGCCGGCCACGCCGGTGAGCGCATAGGTCAAGGCGCCGTCGTTGGCGATGTCCACTGAACTGGTGGCAAGGATGCCCGTAGGATCACTGATTGCATCGATCAGGTAGTCGTCGACGGTCTGCGTCGCGTCCTCGTCCGCCGGGCCGGCATCGAAGCTCGCAAAGTTCGTCACCTGCTGTGGGCCACTCGATCCCGCGGGATGTGGAGCGATCGTTGTGAAGCCGAAACTCGGCGCATCATTGACGGGCGCAATGGAGATCGTCACGGTGGCGGTGTTCGAGTCGAGACCGCCGCCGGTGGCTTTGAAGGTGAAACTATCGCTGCCGTTGGCATTCGCCGCCGGAGTGTAGGTGTACGCGCCGGTATTCGCGTCGGTCAGGAGCACCGATCCTTTCGCGGGATTCGACTGGATCTGGAATATCAGCGGATCGTCGTCGTTGGCGCTGAGGGTACCGGCGGTGGGGCCGCTGTCTTCCGCCACCGCCAAGGAGCCATCCGCAGCGATCGGGTTCCGATTGAACGAGGCGGTCACGGCGCAGGGGGCGGTGATGCTGCTTGCCGTCCAGTTGCCGCTGCCCTGATCGAGGGGCGTGCAGGTACTGCCGGTGACAGTGGCGACGTGATAGTTGGCGTCGGAGGTGACAACGAACGTCGCCACCGCCCCGTGATTCACGTTCTGCGATGGCGGTGTGATGCTGCCGTTTCCGGAGGCCGTCGCGGTGACTGTGTGGCTGTTGATCGCGATCGTCAACGGATGGTCTTCCACTTCGCCATCGGAGGCTGGTCCGTTCGGGCCAAGACCAGTCGCTGTCGACACGCGCAGGCGCAGGATCGACGTCCCCACACCCGCGTCGATCGGTGGTGTCAGCGTCAGCATGTTGGAACCGCTCGTCACCGCGAGATTGGTGGCAATCTGTTCGGTCGGCAGGTCGAAGTCGCCATCGCGATTCCAATCTGCGAACGCGTTCAGCAACCCGGTGCCCGACGCGGTCACTTCGAGATTCAGTGTGCTGCCGCGCACCAACGGCTGAATTGTTCCGACGCCATCTTCGTCATCGCCGATCGCATCATCACCCAGGCCATCGCTAGGTATGGCGGCATCGAACTCGCTATCTCGTGCGGCTCCCATGAACAGGGTGCCGGTTGCCTGATGGCGTGCGCCATCGTCAGCCAAGGTGGTGCCATAACTGATTGGGGCGTCGCCGTAGTCGAAGCTGTGAACGTGGGCGAGGAACACATCGTGACCTTCATTCCGATCGACGTCGACGGGCTCAAAATTCACGGCGTCGCTCCCGAAAAGAACGTGATTTCCGTTCGTGCTGATCGCGATGGGGTACGAAACATTGAACGGTGTCCCCGTCGGAGCGTCTCGAGTCCGCGATATCAGAATCGTCTTGCCGCTGGCACGGTCGAACAAGAATGCGTCACCGTGGTTGTTGCTGTCCGTGATTCCTGCAACTACGTCAGTTGCCTCGCTATAGAACAACACCTGGCCACCGTCGGCCCTGAGCACGCCGGAGTACGAAATACCATTCGCCGTTGCCGCGGCTGCACCCGATGCTTGCGAGACCAGGGTCGTCGTGCCAGTGGTGCGGTCGAACAGGAATACGTCGGATTGTCCACCGTTGTTGTCGGTAACTCCCGCCACGACGTTTGTTGCCCCGCTATCGAACAGGACGTAACGACCATCACGGGTCATCGAGGCGGCGAATGACGCATTGTTCGGCGTCGCTGAGGCAACACCGAGGGCGCGCGATACCAGGGTGGTCGTATTGCTGGTGCGGTCGAAGAGAAAAACGTCATCTGCGGCGTTGTTATCGCTGACTCCAGCGACAATATTGCTGGCATCGCTGAGGAACAGCACCTGACTGCCGTCAGCGCTCATCGATATGGGATTAGACCTACCGCCCGCCGTCGACGAGGCTGAGCCCAGCGCTCGCGAAACCAAGGTGGTCGTACCGCTGGCGCGGTCGAACAGGAACACGTCATTGTTGCCGTTGTTGTCGGTGACGCCTGCTACCACATTCGTGGAAGAACTGCGGAACAAGACTAGATTGCCATCGGCGCTGATCGCCCCGGGGTTCGACTGCCCATTCGCCGTCACAGTGGGCACGCCCAGTGCGCGCGAGATGAGGGTTGTCGTGCCAGTGACGCGATCGAAAAAGAACGCATCGTACTGACCGTTGTTGTCGGTGACTCCCGTCACGACATTGGTCGCCTGACTCAAGAACATCACATAGCGACCATTGGCGCTGATCCCGGCGGGATACGAACTACGGTTCGGTGTCGCCGTGGGCGCGCCCAGTGCGCGTGAAACCAATATCGTCGTACTGGTTATGCGATCGAACAAGTACACGTCGGATTCCGATCCATTGTTGTCGACGAGCCCGGCAACGAGATCGTTGGCAAAACTCTCGAACAGCATCAGATTGCCGTCGGCACTGAGCCCGCCCCGGTTTGATGGATACGACTGATTGTTGGCTGTCACCATAGCCGAACCGGCTGCATGCGAAACCAGCGCCTTAGCGCCGCTGGCGCGATCGAACATGAAAACGTCGGCACCCCGCCAGTTGTTCTCTGTGACTCCCGACACGAGGTTGGTCGCGGAACTGCTGAGCAGCACAAGGCCTCCGTCTTCACTCATTGCATAGCCATACGAGAACCCCGCAGCGGTTGCCGTCGCTGCGCCCCTCGCTCGCGATATCAGGGTGGTTGTGCCGCTGGCGCGATTAAACAGGAACACGTCGCTTGTGGCGTTGGTGTCCACGACGCCCGCGACGAGGTCCGTAGAACGACTGCGGAACATTATCTGGTTGCCGTCCGCGCTGATCGCATCGGAATTCGATGCGTTTTCAGACGTCGTCAGCGTGGCAGTCCGTGAATGTGAGACCAAGGTGTTGGTAGTAGTAGCGACATCAAACAGGAAAACATCATTGCGGGGCAGATACGGCAATGGCGCGCCGAAGTCGGCGTTGTTGTCCGTCACTCCCGGTACAACATTGGTGGCTTCACTGGTGAACAATAGCTGGCTGCCATCGGCGCTGAGAGCCTTGGGAACCGAAAACCCGTTGGCCGTGGCGGTTGCCGAGCCCAGCGCTCGCGAGACCAGAATCGTTACGCCTGTGGTGCGATCAAACAGGAATACGTCGGAGGTTCCAAAGTTTTCGTCGGTCGCTCCCACCACGATGTCGGTGGCACGGCTGCCGAACAGCACCTTGTTGCCGTCTGAGTTGGTCGTAGCCAGATACGACCCACCATTCGCCGTCGCTGTGGTAGCGCCGAGTGCACGGGTTACCAATGTCGTCATGCCGGTAGCGCACTCGAACAGAAACACGTCGGAATCGTCGTTGGTGTCGGTGACGCCAGCCAAAACGTCGGTAGCCCGACTGGAAAACAACACATAGCTGCCATCGGCACTGATCGCTGTGGGATCCGATTCGTTGTTGGCCGTCGCGGTGGCTGCCCCCAGCGCGCGCGAAACCAGGGTGGTAATGCCACCAGCCCGATCGAACAGAAATACGTCCCAGTTGTTGTTGCTGTCGGTGATCCCGGCGAGAACGTTGCTGGCTCGGCTCTTGAAGACCAAGCGATTTCCATCGGCGCTGACTGCCACGGGGAACGAGGCACCATTGGGTGTGACCGTGGCTGCGCCCAACGCGCGTCCCATCAGCGTCGTCGCGCCGGAGATGCGGTCGAACACGAATGCGTCGTCGGTGCCGTTGGTGTCTGTGACGCCATCCACGAGATTGGTGGCGCGGCTGCTGAAAATTATTTGATTGCCGTCGGCGCTGATAGCGACCGGAGATGAAATGCCGTTGGCGGTTTCCGTGATCACGGCTGAAGCGTGTGACACCAGGATCGTCGTGCGGCTAGCGCGATCGAATAGAAACGTGTCCTCAGCGCTGTTGCTGTCCGTTACGCCGGCAACGACGTTCGTCGCGAAGCTCGCAAACAACACTTGACTACCATCAGCGCTGATCGCGATCGCTCTGGACCGGTTATTCGGTGTTGCTGCGGTGGCATCGAGCGCGCGCGAGACCAGGATCGTCGTGTCGTTCGCGCGGTCGAACAGGAACACATCCTGCTCGTTGTTGCTATCCACCTGCCCGGTAACCAGATTCGGCGCAAAACTGCTGAACAAGCTGTACCTACCATCCGGAGTGCCCAACGAAAGCCCTTCACTGCTCGCGGCCCCCATATCCCCCTGCACTGCGCTCGAGACCAGCGTGATATCCAAGGTCTGCGCTTGAAGCGTCGATGAAACGGTGCCGGCCCACAGCATCGCAATCGTGAATAGCCGCTGCTTCCAAAACCTCGGTGCACCGCCCGACTGGCCCTTCCTCATCCTTGTGAAGGCCGGGCAGTACTGATCGTTAGTCATGCGATATCGGTTTCCCATAGGAGTCTGGCGCCCGGCACACCACTTGGAGTCCGACGCCGCGATTCAGGGCGTTCGAACTCTGGTGTGTCGCTGCGTGGCAATGTTTCTGAGGCGCACCTAAGAACTCGGCTATGGTGACACGCCCGTCCGAATGCCGCGCTCCCCAAGGACAGTCGTGCCGGGATGGCAAGAGGGTTCTGTGACGGGAAACCCAAGATTCGCTGGCGTCGAACGCGCAATGCGGCGGTGCCGTGTCGGTAGCATGCACAAGCTTTTGCTCTCACGGCGTACTCGGGGTACGGGACTGTCGCCATGCGGTTCGCCTCTTCGACGATATCAACCTTGAACCACCCGCCCGACGATGCTGCCCGCATCACCAGATCGGATCCCGACCAGGATCGGGTTCCGAGCAAGCTGTTCCTCCCGCAATACCGCACAGTTAAAAAGAACGGCCCCGGGATACCTGTGCTGTTCTGTCGCGCGAGTTGCGAGAGGCTCGCCAGCAGCTATTTACCCAGGTAGCGCCCGGCCGCGACAGTGTAAGCCGGGCGGGTGACGGGGAGACCTGGATCGAACCAGGCGTGCAACGTCGGTGCTACCTGAGCCGGCGCCACCGCTTGGGACTAGAATCGGCCACAACGGCTTTTGGAATTGCCACACTGGCCCTCAGGAGGACCCATGCACGCTCACACGACCAGCCGCACCACCAGTGGCAGCGCGCGGTGGCGTGCCGAGATGGGGGAATGGTGTCGCGACTTCCGGGCGTTTCTGGCCGGTCCGTGGCGAGAGCGCGAAGCCAGCGCACTGTTCGAGCGCATCGAGACGTTTTCGTCTCTGGCCGAACTGATCGCCGATCATACGGTGGGCGACGCCACCGCCGAGTTGGCGGTCTATCTCTGCGCCTTTGTCGACTCGCAGCTGCATCCGGATGCCAGTCAACTGCGGCGCCTCGGTCGACTCGCGGTGGAACTGGATGAGAGTCTTTCGAGTGCGCCAACCGGAGCCGACGTGCCGCGCGCCACAGCTGCACCCGCCGCCGCGCTGTTCCGGGTGCTGTACCTGCGCGAGCCGCATCAGCATCGCGCGGACCTCGTCGCTGCTCTGGGCCAGGATGGCATCCACTCCGTCACTGCCGACTCGCTGGACGAAGCGCTGGTCGCGCTCGACCACGGCCTGCCGGATGCGGTGATATTGCACGCGGACTTCGTCGCCGACGTACAACGACTCGCGCAGCCCAGTCGGCGAAACGGCGCAGCGACGTGGCGCCGCGTGCTGTGGTCCACGGTATCGATGGAGGATGACTTGCGTGCGCGACTGCACGCGCGCCGAGCCGGTGTCGATTTGCTGCTCGAAGACGATCCGGACGCGGCCGCTGGTTCGCTGCTCGGTGCGCTGCTGCGTCGACGCGAGGAGTCCTATCGAGTGCTCGTGGTGGACGACGAGCGCGGGCAGGCGGCTTTTTGCGAGTCGCTGCTGCGTCATCAGGGCTTTGAGGTCGAAGTGGCCCTGAGTGCCGAGGCGGCGCTCGACCTGATGCAGACGCACACACCCGATCTGATCCTCCTCGACATCAATCTGCCCGTCATGTCGGGCATCGAACTGGCGCAGTTGGTACGTGAGCGCCGCAGCCTTGCGCATGTGCCGATCGTGTTCCTAACCGGAGAAGAGGACTTGGATCGCCGCGCCGAAGCCATCGCCGTGGGTGGCGACGATTTCCTGTCCAAGCCGGTGCGGCCGCGCCACCTGCTTGCCAACGTCAATAGCCGCATCGAACGCGCCCGCTCGCTTGCGATGTCTGCCCCGGGAGAACGGCCCGAAGACGGGCTCACCCAACGCCTGGACCGGGTGCGCTTCATCGAGGCCATGGAACAGTTTCGCGACGACAGCACCGGCTGCGCGGCGATCGCCGCGTTCGTCCTGGACGACGTGGCGAACGTCGCGTCCAGCCTGGGATTTGTACGTGCCGGAAATCTCGCATTGCAATTCGCCAAGGCGATCGAAGTCGAATGCGGCGGGCTTGGTCGCACCTGCGGCATCGGCGAGTTTTCGCGTCTTGCCTTGCTCCATGGGTCCAGCGACGAGGGTCTGCGCGAGCACGCCGACGCAATTCGCCTGCGCCTGTCCGAACGTGGCTGGGTCTCGGCCGCGCAGCCGTTGACGCTGGGATTCAGTGGTGGTCTGGTTCGCTTCGACGGCACCCCGATGGACAACGACGCCGTGATTGCGGATGCGATTGCCATGGCGGAAGGCGCGCGCCGCGCGGGTGGGCAGCGGCTGGCGTTCCACGATTTGCGTTGACGCGGGCTCGTGCAGAGTGCGAGGCCGCGGAGGCAGTTGACGCTTTGGCGCTGTGGCCATTTCCGCCGCCGCGCGCGCATGGATTGCGGTTGTGTCGAAGAGGGGTACCGCCGCATCTCGCTGGCTGACCAGCAGGGAAATTTCCGTGCAACCCAGGATGATGGCCTCGACGCCTGCGGATACCAGACCATCCATGATCTTTCGATACGCGTCGCGTGACTCGGGAAGGACGATTCCGAGGCACAGTTCTTCGTAGATGATCCGGTGGAGGGTGTTGCGATCTTCCTCATTCGGAACCATCACGTGAAGTCCGTGTCGTTCGGTCATCCGTTCGCGATAGAAGGCCTGCTCCATCGTGAATCGGGTGCCGAGCAGACCGACGGTCGAGTGGCCCGCGCGCTTGATCTCGGCGCCAGTCGGATCGGCGATGTGGAGCAACGGAATGGTGACCGCGGCTTCGATGCTGGAAGCGACCTTGTGCATTGTGTTCGTGCACAAGACGAGAAAATCGACGCCTGCCGCTTCAAGCGACCGGGCAGCGTCGGCGAGGACCGCGCCGGCGGCCTCCCAGTCGCCCAAGTGCTGTAGTCGTTCGATCTCGTGAAAATCGACGCTGTACAGCACGAGCTTCGCCGAGTGCAATCCGCCGAGACGAGACTTTACGGTCTCGTTGATCAAACGATAATACGGAACCGTTGATTCCCAACTCATGCCGCCGATCAGACCAATGGTTTTCAAGCGCGTTCCTTGACGCCCGCAAAGCCGGGGGCAGGTCGTCGACGGTGTGCATCACGTTGATACAATGGCTGGACTGGAACGTAGCCCGGGTTGGCGCAGCGCACCCGGGAACGATACCTCTATCGCCACGCATTCCCGGGTTTCGCTGTGCTCAACCCGGGCTACAACAGCGCCTCGATCGACTTTGCCTCAGTGCGGCGGCGGCTCGGACGGGCGTGCGGGTTGGCGCTCCCACGGCGTGTTCGGTTTCCACGGCGTCGGCTCGGTCGCTATGCCTTTGGCGCCTTCGACGGCGTCGTCGACGAACCAGGGCTTGCCTTCGGCGTCGAGGTAGAGTTTTTTCATCTCGTCCGAAGTGAAGGGACGCGCACCGATGCGGCCGAGCACAGCGATCTGGTGGCCGGTTTCATCCGCGGCGCGGTCGCGTTCCAGGCCGCGCGAGACCGACAGCGCGGGATGCTTCGTCGCGTAGCTCGCGATCAGGGCGGGTTTCACATCCGGGCTGAAGCCGTAAAAATTCGGCTGGGTTTCGGGCGAGAACAATTGCACGACCTTGAGGCCACCCTCGCCGTCGGCGACGTAGGCAAACAGTGAGGCATTGGTCGCGCCGACCGCGACATCGTGCGCGTCGACGATGCCCCCGTTGGCGTTGAAGCTCTGGTACAGGGTCGGGGACTCGGGTTTCGTGATATCGACAATTGCGATGCCGTCGGTCCCGTTGGCGACATAGGCGTAGGTGCGCGCGATGTGCAGCTTTCGTGCCTGCTTCAGCGGCACGAGTGCGCCCGCGACGATGCGCGGTTGGGTCGGATCGGTGACATCGACCGTCTGCAGGCCGTCGCGCGTGGTGACGAACACATAGCGGAACTGCACCTGGCTGGCGCGCACATCGGGCAGGGCGATGGTGGTGACATGGCGAGGCTTGAGCGGATCGTCCATGTCCAGCACCACGAGTCCGGCATCGGCGGCGACGTAGAACCAGCTGCCCGCGATTGCGAGATGGCGCGCACCGTTCAGCACGCCGCCTGCATTCCAGGTAAGCGCGCGTTCGAGGAAGTTGTCGCGCGGCTCGCCGTCAGACAGCGTGTTGACGTCGGTCAGAATCAGGCCCTCGGACGCATCGGTGATGTAGGCGTAGTTGTAGAGCGGATGGAAGGGCTGCTCCATATTGGTCTTGCGCATCAGGTCGCCCTGATTGCGACCCGGATGGATTGGCTGCGTCGTCGGCAGTACCACGCAGGTGGCGTTGGTCGAGGCGATATTCGTGTTCTGCCCCAACTTGGAGAATGGGGCGCTGATGATGCGCTGCGATACGCCCTTGTTGGCGATCGAGGCGGCGTCGTAGACCCGCATGCCTCTCTTTCCCTCGGCCACGTACAAGAACTCGCCGCGAAGTTGCAGGCAGGAGGCGGTGCCGGCCTTGTGGTTGTAAGCCTCGGGCAGGACGCGGTCGCGCGCTTCGTGCTCGGCGTACCAGTCCGGATACGCGTAGCGATGCAGATAGGAGCCGACTACGGCCTGCGGCTCATCCCATTCGGTGACGCGCACGGCGCTCACTTCGCCGTCGCCACCGATCCAGGCATTGAAGCCGACGAAGTCGACGAACTTGGTTCCCTGCAACAGGAGTTGCGCCATGATCGCGTTGTTGTCGTTGTCTTTCGACAGGTGGCAATCGGTACACGTCTTGGTTTCGGTGCGGCGTTCGGTGTGCGGGTAGTGCGGCGCAAACGCTTGCGAACTGAATCCTGACGCAGCCACTGGCGGTTGTTGGATGTAGATGCGCTCGCGGTTGGCGTTGGTCGAGGAAAGGATCAGCGCCGAACTCGAACGCACCGGCGCGATCTTGTGATCCTTGATCTCGCCGTGGATGCCGAGCTGGAACATGTCGTCGCGCGTCACCTGCGGGTTGTAGGTGGCGTAGTTGCGCGTCGACTTGGGGTCGTAGTGGTTGGTCTTGGTCTTCCAGTTGGCCTGGATCGGAAGGTGACAACCACCACAGCTCGTGGTCCACGAGGTGTGGCAGGTGTAGCAGAGCATCTTGTCATCCGAATG
>JBKJTK010000137.1:0-3404 GCA_046590875.1 Chiayiivirga sp. | reverse complement strand
GTCTCCGCGGGAGTCCGCGGCCGCCACCCGAGTTGCGCAAGCGTGCTTCCGGAAGAACGCAGCATTTGCCCCCCGTCGGGCCCCTCGATGCGATAGATCTGCAAGTGTCCGCGCAGTGGATCGAGGGCATTGGCGACGTTGTTGGCGAGCAACGCCAGCCTGCGTTGGCTGGTGATGGCGGTCAGCTGCGCGTGGCGCAGCCGGTGCGACGCGACATCATCGCCGGCAAGCACATCCCCTACACCGTGAGCGCTGGCTAGTACGTTGCCTTGGGCAACGCGTGTGCCGCGCTCGGCGGCAAGCCGGGTTGACTCGCGGGCGCAGCCGAGCGCCAGTGATGCCGCCACGTTCTGCGCCTTCTCGCGGGCGGCAGCGCTGTCGTAGGCAAGACCCAGCATGAGCAGCGCGTCGGCCAGGCCGATCAATCCGACTTGCAAACGCGGCGCGTGCGCGGATGCAACGTCGGCGAGCAGGATTGCGTTGTCGAGCATGCGCACGGAGACGGCCGCAGCGTGTTCGATGGCGACCAGGTCAAGGCGAGCCTGCGGCGTGAACGGATCGCGTACACACGTCGCAATATTGACGACCGCGGCGAGCTTGTCGCTCGGCCATGGTGCACAACCCGTACCGGCTGCCGTGAGGATGCGTGCGTCCGGCAGCGCATGCCAGCCTCGCAACAGGCTTTCAAACTCGCGCGCCCAACTCGCCTCAGCGGCACCTTCGACGCTCGCCAACGTGGTCGACACGCGCCGGCATGTCGCTTCGACGTCGGCGTCGCGCAAGCCGGTTTCGTCGCGCCAGCGGAACCAGGCGTCCCAAACCTCGACCGAAACGCGATCGCAAAACCCCGGGGCGCGCATTGGATTTGAGCGGCGCGTGTCGATCTCCATGGCGGCAACGATGCGCCCAATCGCACCCACGTCTGTTGACATGCATCAATTCCGCGCACGTTACGCGCTGTTACGCACTGATACCGAGTGTTGCCCTGCCGTCGTCGGCCCGAACCGATGGACGACTAGGTTGATTCCATCTGAACTACAAGCAGGAAGCAATGCCATGACGGCCGTACGAATCATGAGGGAGACCTCGGCGCCGCTTCGCAACGTAGTCGAGCTGCACGGCAACGATCGCATCGGCTTTGATGCCGACTTGGTGCTGCAGGGCGTTCCTGTTTCGCGCCGCCAGGTTCGTGCGGGCCAGCACGTCTATCGAGCCGGCCAACCGTTCCAGTCGGTGCATTTCCTCAACGCGGGATTCGTCAAGTCAACGATTGCCTCGGCCGACGGCCGCGAGAAGGTGACCGGCTTCCACATGCGAGGGGATCTGTTGGGGCTGGAATCGCTCGGCATGACGGCCCACGCCTGCGATGCAATTGCGCTCGACGACGGAGAGGTCTGGGAAGTGGAGTACGGCGATCTGCTCGCAGCCTGCGCACGTGCGCCCGCGCTCCAGCGCGGTCTCACCGCCGCGCTCGCGTCCCAGATCCGGCTCGAACGAGGCTGGACGCTTTCGCTGGGGACGCTCAACGCCGAGCAGCGCGTCGCCACGCTCCTGCTTGAGCTCGGTGCGCGGCTTTTTCTGCTTGGCTTCAGCGCGACGCACTTCGTGTTGCGCATGACGCGTGCCGAGATCGGTAGTTTCCTTGGGCTGCAGCTCGAAACAGTCACGCGCGCGCTGACTCAGCTCGATGAGCGCGGCCTGATCGACGTGCAGCGCCGCGACATCCGCATCCTCGAGGTGCAGGGTCTCAACGATCTCATCTCGGTTCACGCGCGCTCGCATTGATTGGCGGCTGCGTTCACCGCGCATCGAGAACTCGGCGCACCGCCGCGGCGAGTTCTTCGCGCCGATAGGGCTTGGGCAACAGCTCGAACTCGTTGCCGGGGTGTTCTTCCGCGTGGGCGGCCGGGCGCTCGTAGCCGGAGGTCAGCAATACCGCCAGGTTCGGTAGTTCGCGCCGCGCAGCGCGCGCGAGCTCGACACCGGTCGCACCGGCCCCAAGCACGACGTCGGAGAACAGCAGCGCGATCTGGGGCACGGCCGCAAGCACCTCCTGCGCCTCGGTTGCGCTGCCAGCGGCATGAACGGTGTATCCAAGCGAGCGCAGGAATGCAATCGCGATGCCTCGGACTTCGGGCTCGTCCTCCACCACCAGCACGGACTCGTGACCATGTGTCGGCGAGACTTGCAGCTCGCCGCCCTCTGCCGCGACATCGCGTTTCGCCTTGGGCAAGAACAGTTCAATGCGCGTGCCATAGCCAAGCCGGCTGTCGGTGCGCAGGTTTCCGCCGGACTGTTTGACGAAGCCGTAGACCATGCTCAGTCCCAAACCGCTGCCTTTGCCGGGATCCTTGGTGGTGAAGAACGGCTCGAACGCACGCGCCAACACGTCGGGGGTCATCCCCAACCCGGTGTCGCTGACTTCGAACACCAGGTATTCGCCAGGTTCCAGCTCGGGCTCCATGGCGTCCTCGGTAGCGTCGTGCTCGCGTACGGCGATTCTCAAGCGTCCGCCGCGCGGCATCGCATCGCGCGCGTTGAGCGCAAGGTTGATCAGCGCGGCGTCGAGCTGTGCCGGGTCGGCGAAAACCGGCGGTGTTCCCGCGGCACAGCCGATCTCGAGGGCGACCTTCTCGCCCAGCGTCCGCTGCAGCATCAAACCGAGCTCGCCGAGCATCTGCGCGGGCGCGATGGCGCGGGGACTCAGGCGCTGGCGCCGCGCGAATGCGAGCAGCTTGCGGGTGAGCTCGGCCCCACGACCCACGGCGCGCAAGGCGCTGCTCAGGGGTTCGCGAGTGTCCTCGCGATCGGCGAGCTCTACCTCCAGCAGCTGCAGATTTCCAGAGATGACGGTCAGCAGATTGTTGAAGTCGTGCGCAATGCCGCCAGTAAGCTGGCCGACAGCGTCCAGCCGCTGCGCGTGCGCCAACTGCTCCTGGGTACGATTGCGCTGCAGTGCGGCCGCGAGCAGGTTCGCGACTGACTGCAGGAAATGGTTCGCCTCGCGATCGAACACGCGCGGTTGGCGCGCCAGGGAAAACACCGATCCCATGGAGCGGTCGACGTCGAACAACCGCGCGCCCAGGACGTTGCTGAAGCCACTACCGGTGCGCTCGATCGGCGTCAGATCGAGCGTGCTCGGCTGCGCGTCGAGCCTGCGGTCATCGCGTACGGCGTACGCTTCAAGTGCGTCCAGCACGGGATCGAGCTCGTGTGGTTGGATGCCATACGCCGCACGCACCTGTAGCTCGCGCCGCGTGCCATTGCCGAACACGACGAGCATCGCGTCGACGCCCAGGGCGGACGCCAGCATGGCCGGGAGGCGATCGAGCATGACCTCCATCGTCGACTCCAGCGCAAGCTGGCCGGCCTGGGCGACATAGGTGTCGTAACGCGCGCGCGCC
>JBKJTK010000082.1:0-4803 GCA_046590875.1 Chiayiivirga sp. | reverse complement strand
TTGAGGTAGACGAAATCGGAACCGCGGTTGCTGACGTCGGACTGCCAGTTGTAGCGCGTGGTGGCGTTGCCTCCGGAGCGTCGCACCGTGAAGCCCGGGTTGCTCAACTGCGACGCGGCACCGAAGTTGACGCCGTATATCTGCGGATCGATCGGGCGTCGGTTCTGCGAGGTGTCTACCGTCACCGCGACGGTCGCGGCGGCGACGAAGCCGCTGCAAGCCACTTCCAACAGCAAGACGATGGCGCAGGTTGATCGTACTTTCATGGGGGATCACCGCAGAACGTTGGCATGAGTGTATGGCGGAGTCGCAATGATCTGGACTGTCGACCCTTCGCCGTACCCTCACCCCAACCCTCTCAGCCTTGCACTCCCTTCGGTCGCCCGAGGGAGAGGGAGTCTTTCGCCAGCGATGGATCATGGTCAGAAATGCGTGCCGATCAGTTTCACGTCAGCGTGTTGCCAGGCCACCCCGAGCCGCTGCTCGGTCTGAGCCGCCTCCGTCTCCTGCCGCTGCGCGCGCTGACTCTGCGCCAGGCCGAACAGCGACCAGCCGTTCTCCGGATTGCGCCGCAGTTCCTCTCGATAGACCGCTTCGGCTTCGCCCGCCTTGCCCGCAGCGAGCAGCGCGGCGCCCAACCCGTGCCGGGTCGGTGCGTGCCAGCCGGGCGGCTCGTCGTAGGGAATGCGGTCCTCGATCGTCACCGCTTCGCGCAAGGCCGCGATTGCGCCGGCGCTGTTCGTGCGCGCCAGCAAGACTTCGGCCGCAAGCGTGCGCTCGGCAATACGAGCTGCATGGGACAACGGGTAGCGATCCCACATCAGCATCGTCTCCAGCACCGGATCGGCTGCGAGTTTCACCAAGGCCTGATGATGTCCTTCGGCCTCGTCTAGTCGTTGCTGCCGCACCGCCGCCATGCCTTGTGCATAGCGCCAGATCGCGCTGACATACGGAAGGTCGTCGGCCGGATTCGGCTGTGACGCGATCTCCTCCCAGCGTCCGAATCGCACGCGGTCGAACCAGGGTGTCATCCAGTAGTGCTGCAAGGCAGCGAATCCGGGTTGCCGCATCAGCTCCGGCAGATTCGTGCGTTCCGCGGTCTGCAGCGCTGCCGCTTTCGCAACTTCGGTCGCACCTTCCATGCTGGCCGCGAACCAGAGGAAGTGATGATTGTGCGGCACGTAACCGAGCGGATAGACGCCCGAGGTGTTGCCACGACAGGCGGCTAGATAGGCGTCATCGGCCTCGATTGCGCGTTGGTTCGCGATGACCGAATCGTGCCAGCGACCGACGCGCGCGTAAATGTGCGCGGGCATGTGCACCAGATGTCCCGAGCCCGGAATCAACGTGCGCAGTCGATCGGCCGCCGCCACGCCACGTTGCGGATCGGCCGAAGCTTCGACCGCGTGCACGTAGAGATGCAGCGCGCCGGGATGATCGGGATTGCGCGCCATCACCGACTCCAACTGCGTCACGATCTCGGCGGTACGCCCCTTGGGTTGCAGTTTCGCGTCGTAGTAATCCCAAGGTTGCAGATCCATCAGCGCTTCGGCGTGAAACGTGGCCGCGTCGAGATCGTCCGGGGACTGCGCAACAAGCTTCGCGGTGGCCTCGGCGTAAGCCAGATCGAGCGGCTTGCGAACCGCGGGTGATGCTTCCGCATAGCGCGCCGTCAGCGCGGTGATGAAAGCCTGTTCGCGCACACTCGCCTGGGGCGCGAGCGTGACCGCGCGTTGCAGCCGTTGCCAGGCCTTGCCGTTGTTGGCCGGATCCATCGCCGCGTTGACGTGCGGCCCAAGCACCAGGGAGGCGCCCCACCAGCACATGGCGCAATTCGGATCGAGTTGCGTTGCCTTCAGGAAGGAACGCTCGGCGGCATCGTGGTTGAAGCCGTAGGTGAGCATCACGCCCTGGTTGAACCAGCGTTGCACTTCGGCGTGCTGGCTGGTGACCGGGAACTGGAAATCACCCAGGCCTTCGAGCAGGGTCGCCCCAGGCAACTGCAGCGCCGGATCAGGCAGCGCAAGATCAGGCAACGACGCAGGCGGGGCGATGACGGGAGCCGGCGGCGGCGGGTCGCCGCTCCAGCGCGAATACAACAGCCCACCCAAGGCCGCGACCACCACCAGACCCAACACCAGCGGACGGCTCATGGCACGGCTCCGACTCGTTACGGTGGGTGTTTCTTACGCCGGTATCGGCGTCAATGCAAGGCGCGGGTGGATGAGGTCGATACCGCGACGTGAGGCACTACGGCGTGGTAGTGCAACGCATAGGGTTCAGCCGCGTGCCGTCTTGGGAAAGCCCACCATCCGTTGCTTCTCCTCGTCCCACAACTTGAGGCCGGCGCACTTCAGGCTGCTCCACAGCGTGAGCCGCGGGGCGACCTGCAGCAGCGGATTGGATTCAAAGCACTCACGCAGGCGGTAGTTCGGAATGCGACTGGCGAGGTGGTGAATGTGGTGATAGCCAATGTTGCCGGTGAACCAATGCATCGGGCGCGGCAGGTCGTAGAAGGAGCTGCCGGCAATCGCGGCCTGGTTCGAATCCCACTCGCCTTTTCGGGTCCAGTAGGTGTCCTCGAAGGTGTGCTGCACGTAGAACAGCCACACGCCCAGGGCACCAGCAATCAGCACGATCGGCAAATGCACCATCAGCACCGTATGCCAGCCGATCGCAAAGCCCATCGCGCCTCCAGCCACCAGCAGCATCAGATTGTTGAGGAGCACGCTCGCCCATTCCTTCTTCCACGAGAACGGCAGGTCGAACGGAAACCGATGCTTGATCACGAATTGGTAGGCCGGCCCGATGAAGAGCAGCACCGGCGTGCTGCGGTAGAAGCGGTAGCACAGACGCCCGAACCAGGAGCGTGCCTGGTATTCCGCCACCGTCAGCGTGTCGATATCGCCCATCTCGCGGCGGTCGAGGTTGCCCGACGTGCCGTGATGGATGGCGTGCGTCTTTTTCCAGTAGCCGTACGGGAACAGCGTGATCAACCCGAGGCAGCGGCCAACCAGATCGTTCGCGCGCTGGCTGGCGAAGAACGAGCCGTGTCCGCAATCGTGCTGGATTATGAAGGTGCGCACGTAGAGTCCGGCTGTCGGCAGTGCCATCAACAAGGTCCAGCCGTAGCCCCACTCCGCAACCACGCTCCACGCCATCAACACCCACAGACCGACGAACAGCGGCAAGGTATCGAGCAATTGCCAGATCGCGCGGCCCAGATGCGGCTTGGCGAATCGCGCACAAAGCTGGCGCAGGTTGACGGTGGCGGTGAACGGTTCGGCGTTGACGCTCAAGTTGGAACTCCCGGTTATCTAGACCATTGTCCACTGAGCCTCGTGTCGGGGCAATGAATGCGCCGGCGTATGGCCTGGAACAGTGATCAGCGCCACAGTCCGGTTCAGTTTGGCGCGGGCGACTGGTCTAAAGTTCGCCCGTGGCCAAGCAACTATGCGCGGCCGTACCCGCTGGCCATCAGGAGGCTGTATGAACTACGTCGATGGTTTCGTCGTACCCGTCCCGAAGAAGAACCTGGACGCCTACCGCCGCATGGCCCGCAAGGCCGGCAAGATCTGGCGCGAGCACGGCGCGCTCGAATACATCGAGTGTGTCGCCGATGACGTGAAGCCAGGAAAACGCACTTCGTTTCCGCAGAGCGTCAAGCTGAAAGCTGACGAGGTCGTCGTCTTCTCTTACATCGTCTACAAATCGCGCCGGCAACGCGACAGCGTCAACAAGAAAGTGATGTCGGACCCTCGCCTCGCCGAAATGATGGACCCGAAGGCGTTGCCATTCGACGGCAAACGCATGTTCTTCGGTGGGTTCAAGGTGATGGTTGACCTATAGGTCGCACCAGATTGGCGTCGATTCTCAGCGAGAGCCTTCCCTTTTCCCCTTGTGGGGCGAAGGCGTGCTGCTCGCAAGGCATCGGACTGGATAGACGAACATGCAGCGCTCCATCTGTCGCCTAGTCGTTGCCCTCGCCTTCTCGTTCCCGTTTGGATCGTTATCCGCCGCCCTCGTGATCGATGGCAAGCCCGACGAGGCTGAATGGCAAGACGCGCAACACTTCACGGACTTTCGCCAGCTGCAACCGCTTTCGGAGCAACCCGCCGCAGGAGCACTCGCAACCGAGGCTTGGTTGCTGTCGACGCCGGAGGGTATCGCCGTGGCCATGACGGCTCGTCATCCCGCCGCTATCGTCCGCAGCCGCGCGCGCAGCCAACGCGATTTCCGCGATGCGGTGGATCGATTCAATTTCATGGTCGATTTCAACGCCGACGGCCGGGTTGCCTACGCCTTCACTGTGAGTCTCGCCGATGCCATTGCCGATGAGACGATTACCAACGAGCGTGCTTTCAACAGCGATTGGGATTCCGAATGGCAACATGCCGTGCACGAAACCGAAGCGGGCTATAGCGTCGAGCTGTTGATTCCCTGGTCGATCGCCGCGATGACCGACAGCGCAACCGATCGGCGTGCGATCGCCGTCTATTTCGATCGCGTGGTTGGTGCCAGCGGCGAGCGCTACGGTTACCCGGTCGCGAGCTTCACCAAGCCGCGTTTCGTCTCGGACTTTGCCCGGATCGAGATCGCGCAATTCCAGCAGTCGCTGTTCGCGGTCACGCCCTATGGCGTGGCACTACGCGATATCAAGAATGGCGCGACCGATCTAAAGACCGGTGTCGACATTTTCTGGAAACCCAATGGCGATCATCAATTCGCGGCGACCATCAATCCCGATTTCGGGCAGGTCGAAAGCGACCAACTGGTGGTGAATTTTGATGCCATCGAGACGTT
>JBKJTK010000029.1:0-9690 GCA_046590875.1 Chiayiivirga sp. | reverse complement strand
GTCCGGTCGCGACTGTGTCGCCGCCGCCGAAACCTGTTGTTGAACCGGCCAAGCCGCCGGTCGCGCCCCCGAGCACCACGCCCGCACCCGCGGCACTGGTGGGTGCGGTCGAAGGCTTCCTCGCCGGGCGCTACGCCGCCGTGGTGCAAATCGATCCGAACACGTTTGCCGATGGTCGTGCCAAGGCGCAGGGTTTCCTGCTGCGCGCAGCGTCGCGCTACACGCTGGGGGAACTCGCCGACAGCGACGCGAAGCTGCTCGAGCAAGCACGGCAGGACGTGCGTGCCGCGCGCGCGGCAAACTCGAGTCTCAGTCCAGACGACACCCTGTTCTCGCCACGCTTCCGCGCCTTCTGGCGGTCGGCACGCTGAGGCCGCCTCGCGGCGGGTCGCGACTTCAGCCGCTCCTGCGAGCAGGCGAGAGCAAATAAAAAGGGCGCGGTCACCCGCGCCCTTTTTTCTTTGCCCGCGGAGTGGCTCAAATCAGAAACGCCACACTCCCGACACCGACATCACGTCCTGCCGATCGGAGAGATCGACCGCGAAGTCGACCTGGAAGGATTCGAAGGCCCAGCCCACGCCGCCGGCGAAATGCAGTTCGTCGTCGCCGGTGGAGAACACCGTGGCGTTGAGCAGCGCGTTGAGGCGCGGGTCGTCGGGATCGCCAATGGTCGCTAAGCTTCCAAGGCTTTCCGGATCGACGTCGAAACGCAGGGTGTGGCGTTTTTCGTGCCACAGGCCCAGGCGCAGGAAGAACGGATGGGCCATTTCCGTAAACGCATACTCCATGCCCAGCCGCGGCTCGATTACGTCGTCCGCCGACACCTTGCTGGCGGCGATCTGCTCGCCGAGGGAGGTGACGATATCGCTGATTGCCGTGCCGGCCGGAACCGTTTGACCCCCGAAGCGGAACGGCACCTGGGTGACGAGGGTCAGCGGGTTGTCGGTGCTATTGAGGAAGGGGCTGACGATGCCTTCGCTCAGGTTCGAATAGTTGATCTTGTTGACGTCGAGGTTGATCGTCAGGTTGTCGGACGGACGCCAGCTGAAGCCGATGCCGAGGATATCCGGCGCTTCGAAGCCGACGTTTTGGTCGGCGAGCAACTGGCCGGTGAAGATGCCGGGCGTCGGCGTGTCGGCCAGGCCGTCGGCAAGGAACGCCGGTCCGGCCAGGTTGGTGGCGCGGTAGTCGAACTTCGGTGCGCTGCGGTACGCCACACCGATGTTGAAACTGTCCGAGCCGCGGAAGATCAGGCCCACGTTGTAGCCAATGTCGTCATCGTCACCGTTCTGGCTTTGCACCGACACCAGACCGCCGGCAGCCCCGACGCCGCCACGGAACGCGTCGTAGCGTTCGGCCGAGGTGTCGATCTGGAAGTCGTGCCAGGACAGGCCGGCACCGATCGCGATGTGTTCGGAGAGATTGTAGGCGAAGCTGGCGCCGTAGCTGACGATCTCCAGGTCGGTATCGGCGGCGTACGGGTTGATCTCCAAGTCGGTGCCAATGCCGACGGCTTGCGTGGCGTAGGAGTTCTTGTAGTTCAGCAATTCGTGGCGGTAGAGCGCAATCGCCCAATTCTCGCGCGGCAACACCCAACTCAGGAATGACAGGCTGTTGGTGGACTCCGAGGCACTGCCGTACTGCACACCGCTGCGATCGTACGGCGCCAGGGTGGCGCCGCCGCCGCTGGCGAACTCCGCGTCGGAATCGGTGCGTCGCACCTCGGCACTGACTTGCTGCTCGAGCCCGAGCCCGGTCAGGCCCGCCGGATTGGTGTAGGCCGCGGTGGCGTCGTCGGCGAGTCCGAGAAATGCGCCGCCCATGCCCAGACTGCGCGCACCGGGATTGGAGAAGCTGAAAGGAATACTGGAATTCTGCTCGACAGTGGTGATTGCCGAAGCCGCGCCGGACAAACCGAGCAGGGCGATGGCGACGGCGCGTGACAGATTGCGGTGTTTCATATGGAGTTCCCCCAAAAGGACAGCACGGACGATGGCGCCACTAGATTAGTACAAAAAGCGTTAACTCCGACATGCCCCACGTCGATATGAGCGGACCTGACCAATTTGTGTGAATGCGCCCGCCCGGTGTCCGATCCAGATCAGGGCATCACGGCAAAGGTGCGGCGCTTCCCTCCCTCACTCGAACGCATCAAAGAACACTACATGGGCGGTCTGCGGGTTGTCGCGGACGTAGGGTTCGGAGGTGGCCAGGTTGGTGTCGCCGATTTCGTTGAGGTTGGTGGCGAAGGAATGGAAGCCCAGGTGGGTGCCGTTGTTGTTCAGATGCGGCGTTTCGCTGGCGCCGTCGGTCTCCACCCCGCCGAACCCTTGGTAGATGCGACGTAGCTCGCCGGTTTTGGCGTCGGCCACGACCAAGTCGGTGACGCCGTTGGTGTCGGTGTCGACCAGGTTGGTGGCGGTGGTCTGGAAGGCGACGAAGCGCCCGTCACCGGAGATCGTGGGCTGCAGGCTGTCGCCGTCCTCGACCCCGGCGGTGGCCTTGGGCGCGTAGGCATTGGCCTTGCCGCCGGGCGGGGGCCTGCGGCTGATGCGCTGGCTGACATTGGTGATCAGATTGGCGAGGAACACATCGGTGCGGGCATTGGTGTCGCCGGAGGTCAGGTTGGGAGCCGCGCTCTGGTAGACCACCGCGTTGCCCGAGAACGCGATGCGCGCGCGCCCACTATCGCCACTCCCCGGCTGCCCGTTGGCATCGCGCGAGACGGTGCGAGTGGTCCGGCGCACCAGATCGAACACGGCGATCTGGGTGAAAGGGCTGCTGCCCTTGCCGCGGTACTCCTTGACCAGCGAGTCGGCGCGGGTCTCCAGCGCGACCTGACCGGTGTTGCTGACGCTGGGGAAATCGCTCGGTGCATTCGCTTCGGCGCCGGGACACGTCGAGACGCAGCGGACCGTGCCGCTGCCAGCTTCCACCGCCACCACGTCGCGCACGCTGTTGCTGTCGGCCTCGGGATTGACGTTGTTGGCATCAGTGGCGAAGACCACGACCCGCCCGTCGCCGGAGATCGATGGGTTGACGCTGTTGCCATTGGGGGCCGCCCCGCTGCGTCCCACCGACATGCGGCGCGTCGAACGCTGCGAGCTGCCGCGCAACAGGTTGGCGAGAAAGACTGAGGTGATGCTGGCCTTGTGGGTGCGTGTGCCGTAGTGCTTGCCGTCGCGCAGGTCCTTGGCCGGGATGCCAGAATCCAGCGCTTCGTAGACGATGGCCTCGCCTCGCAGGTCGATATCAGGATTCTGTCCGCCGAAGGCCGTGAGCCCGTCGCTGGAACTGACCAGTTCGACGCTGTTGCTGTCGCGGTCGAAGCGGAACACATCGGCACGCGCATTGGTGTCGGCCGGCGCGCAGCCCGGCGTGTAGACCTGCGACTCGGCGTCGAAGCACAGCAACTGCTCGGCCGGAAGCTCGGACTGGAACACCGCCAGCTTGCCGTCGGCGGAGGACTTCACGTTGCTGCTGTTGGCGGGGATGCCGCCTTGGTACTGGGCCAAGTTTTGCGGCAGTGGCTGGTAGAGCGGGTTCTTGACGACGAAGATCTCTTGGGTCGATTGCGGTCCGAAATCCGGAATCACCAGACGCGGCAGCGATACCGCGATCAGGTCGCCCTTGGGCGTGATGTCGATGCCAAAGCCACAGGTTTCCAGCGTGCCGTCGGCGATGCCCTGGTACGCACCGCCGCCGGCACGCGAGTTGACCCAGACGTGCGCAATATACGTGTTGGTGAAGCTGCAAACCGCGCTCGCGACGAAGCCAGCGCCGGAGGAGGCAGCCACGCTGCCGATGCTGTCGGCGACGAAGTTACCGCTGGTAACGCCTGGACCAAGGCGGTCGAAGACGTAGGAACGGACTTCGCTCCCGACCAGGATCGATTGGGCGGCGTAGCGTCCGTCGGGCGAAAGCGAGAGGCTGTGTTCGAAGCCGGACATTGAGGAGCCGTTGCCGAGCCAGCCAAGGAATTCAGGCGCTGCCAACTGCATGTCGCGCTCAAGAATTTGATTGTCGGCGCGGAACACGACGATGTTTCCGTTGCTGGAGATGCGCGCGCTTTCCACCGTGTTGTATGGGCCGCTCGCGTGCGCGACCGTGGCCGGCATTGCGCTCATGTCGGCGCGATAAGCCTTGTTGCCGCCAAACGTTGCCCCCGTCGCGATATTCGTCGCCGGCGAAATGAAGCTGATGTAGCGTCCATCACGCGAGATGTCGGCGATGAACGCGTCCGCATTCGGGGCGCCGCCGGCGCTGGTCAGGCTGGCGCGACGGGTGACACTGTTCTGACTGTCCCAGACCCACACGTTGATGCGGGGGCCGAGGTCGTTCACAGCGTAGTCCCAACGACTCTCGAACACCACGTGACGGCCATCGCCCGAAATGCGGGGTCGGAAGGCCTGGCAAAAGATTTGCCCGCCGCATGGCGCGCCCACCATCTGGTAGGAGACGCTGGGCGCGGTACGGTTGAAGCGAAGCGACACGCCGGAGAACGTGTCAGACGCGGCCGCGACGAAGACGCCGTTATCCGAGAGCGTGGGCGAATTCCAGTCGCCAGATGGAACATCCGGACTCCCGCTGAGCCATTGGAAGTCACCTCGCGTCGGGTAGCCGGCCTGTGCACAGACGTGGGTTGCCGGGATAAGCACAAGGAGCATCAGCAACCAACGCATGGCAGGAACGACCGACCAGCGGACAGTCAGACGAACGGAATGCATGGTGGGCCCCCTGTGGCCGTGGCTCATGACAGTCGCGCCGCCATTTATACGCCAGAAATATGCTCAAAAAGCAGCGGCTGGGCGCGAGTCGTGCCGCCAGCACACCGGCAGGAGCGCTGTCGGCGCGCCTTGGTGGCGCGTTATTCGAACCCGGTCCCGAAGATAACCTCGCCATTCAAGGGATTGGCTCGCTGGAACACATTCATGACGCCCAGATCCGCGCCCGGCGCGAGATTGCCGGCGTCCGAATCAAACGCCAGCCGGGTGCCGTTGTAGTTCAGCGCCGGACGGCGGCTTCCGCGGTTGGCCTCATCGCCGCTCCGGGTGCGGGACAGGCGCCGGATCGGGTTCGCGCCGCCGCTCATCGAACGCACATGCGCGTCGGCGAATCCGTTGGTGTCCGGATCGCTGCCGTCCAGATTGGCGGCAGCCGAGACGAAGGCCACCATCTCGCCGTCGCCGGAGATCGTGGGCTCGGTCGACGCTCCGACAGCATCGCCACCGCCGGCGGTTTCACTGACGCGCGTCATGTTGCGGGTGTCGAGGTCAAACAGGAATACGTCCGACACGCCATTAGCATCGCCGGGCTTCAGCGGCTGGGTGCTCTCGAACACCACGCGACGTCCTTTCCAGTCGGCCTTGGGTTTCTTCGAGCCGTTACCCGCCGCGCCGCAATCGGCCGGTGAGGCCGGCGCGCTCATGCGCTGCGTCACACCGGTGAGGAGATTGCGCAACATGATTTCGGTGCTCACCGTGGCAGCGCAGGGCGAGGATGTGCCGGCCAGCAGATTCTTCGAGTCGGTTTCCCATGCCACCGACTGGCCGTCGGCAGAGATTGTCGGCGCGCGGCTCGAACCGTTGCTGTCCTCTCCACTGTTCTCGCTGCCGTTCGCGTTCACCGTCTTGCACGAGACGCAACGCGGCGTCCCCGGATTCAGCATGGCGCCGACGCGCTCCAGCGGAATGTGGAAGATCTCGGTCTGCGTGGGCAGCGCAGGATTTGCTGCGGTGTAAACCAGCGCAGTGGCGCCGGGCGCGAGCTGCGGTTGCGTGCCTGTGCCGCCGGGCAGCGCCGGCACCGCCATGCGCTGGGAGGTGCCGGCGATGCGGTTGCGCATCAGCACGCTCCAGCCCATTGCCTTGGCGCGCTTGGCGGTGGTCTTGGGCGACTCGCCGAACAGTTGGGTCACACCGGCATCGTCGGCGACGAACAACGCGACCTCGCCGTCGGCCGAGATCGAGGGTTCGATCGACGCACTGGTGATCGGGCTTCCGTCGTTGTTGACGCTGAAACGCAGGACGGTTTCAGTCTCGGTATCGACGCGATAAATGTCGCTGACGATATCGCCGTCGGGCGAACCGATATTGGTCGCATCGGACTGGAACATCACGAACTGGCCCGAGGCGCTCGACGCGGGCGCCAGACTGTCGTCGTTGGCCGTCGGGACCAGGGTCTCGACCTCCTGTATCAGGGCGAGATCGAAGGCCGGATTCTGGAACAGGAACAGGTCGGCTACGCCGTTGGTGTCGCCAGTGACCAGGTTGGAAGCGGTGCTGCTGGTCGTGAGGTATTGGCCATCGCTGCTGAGCGCGTCGGCGAACAGGCGGGCGCCGAGTAGCGGCAGACCATCTGGGCCGCGCACCACGCGGCCGCTGGCGGTATCGAAATCGTAGACGTAAAGGTCAAAGCCGCCTTCACCGTCCGCCGGATCCAATTGCGATGCGCTTTCCAGGACCAGATAGCGGCCGTCGTCGGACAGGTTGGCGTATTGCGCGCCATTGACGCTGATCGCCTGCGCGCTGGTGTCCAGGACGGCGGTGTAGGTGCCGGTAACGAGGTCGCGTCGCAGCAGGCGAGCACTGCCGACGATGGTCGGGGCCAGATTGGATGCCGCGGTGACGAACACCACGGTGTTGCCGTCGCCGGACAGTTTCGGAGCGTAGGAATCGCCATTTGGCGCGCCGTTGCTCTCGGTCGTGCTGATCTGGGTGGTGAGGCCGGCGGCGACATCACGCAGGAACACCTGATCCGGCGTGCCTCCCACCGCGCTCAGGTTGCTGGCACGGGACCCAAATGCGACCTTGTTGCCATCGGCCGAGATCGAGGCTTGATCGCTGAAGTCGTTGGCCTCGCTTTCGTCGCTGGCAACGCTGATCCGGCTGATCGCGGTGGGGAGCGACTGGGTGCGGTCCCAGCGGAAAATATCGGCACTGCCGTTGAGGTCGGTCCCGCTGAGCAGATTGCTGGCACTGGATGCGAACACGACGTAGCGGCCATCGGCCGAAATCGTGACGCCAAAGCTCGCGTTGTTCGCATTGGCGCCGCTCGGGTCGACGCTGACGCGCAGGGTTACCTGGGTATTGCGGTCGTGCACGAACACGTCCTGCTGGCCGTTGGTATCGCCCAGCACCAGATTGCTGGCGGCCGAGAGGAAGGCGACGTGGCGGCCGTCGGCGGAGATCACCGGTTCAGAGCTATTGCCGTTGGCTTCGGTGCCGTCGGTCGCCACGCTGACGCGGCTGGTGCTGTTGGTCTGCCGATTACGTACGAAGATGTCGCGGCTCAGCGAGCGTTTTGCCGCCAACAGGTTTCGCGAGTCCGACGCGAATGCGACGTAGAGACCTTCGGTCGACACCGAGGCGTCGAAGATGGTTTGATCGTTCTGGTTGCCGCGCCGGTCCACCTTCAGGCCGCTGTAGCCGCCGGTGTCGCTGTTGTAGATCGCGAAGTCGAAAGACAATCCCGGCACCAACCCGCTGTCGAAAGTAAAGAATCCCGCGTGACTCCCGTCGTCGGAGGCCACCACAAGGTTGCTGCCGAGGCGATCCACATCGCCCGCCGTGATCCGGCTGGTGGTGGTGGGCCCGAGTACGCTCTTGAACAGGTCGAGACTGCTGGGCTCATCCGGTCCGGTTACCAGATCGTTGGCGGCACTGAGGAAATAGACCGCAGCGGTTCCAGCGAAAGCGCAGGCCGCGACGCTGGAATTGCCTGGCCCGCCGATGGCGTTGCGAAAACTGGCCAGCGCGGTGGTATTGAGCAGCATGTCGCGCAAATAACAGTCACTCAAGGACGTGGTGTCGGCCGGATCGAACCCTGCAGCGGTGCGGAACACCGCTTTTGAACCATCCGGGGACAGGCTCAGTTGGTCGATCGGGTGGTTGGTTGCCATGCCAGCGCTGTTGACGCTGATCAGGGTGGTGCTGGCGGGATCGTTCAGATCGCGCAGGAAGGCATCGACGTCGGTGCCGGGGGCCGGGAGGTCGTTGCCTACCAGGTTGTTGACGGTGGAAAGGAAAGCGATTCGGCTGCCGTCGTTGGAGATGACCGGAGAGAAACTGTTGTTGGCCGAACTGAAACCCGACGGGTTGACACTGATCAGGGTCGTGCCGGGCGCGGTCAGGTCACGCAGGAACACGTCGGCATAAAGGCCGCTGTCGGGATCGTTGGTGTCGTTGGCGGCGAGGTTGGCGAAGGACTTGAATACGACACGACCCCCATCGGCGCTGACATCGGGTTCATGCGACACGAACGCCGATTGCGCCCCGGCGTGGGTGACGCTGACCCGCACCGTCGTGCCGAGGATGCGATTGCGCAGAAACACATCGCGCACGCCGTTGCTGTCGACACCATCCAGGTTCGTGGCGGCCGAAGTGAAAGCGACATGCTCCCCGTCGGCCGAGATCGCAACCTCGGAGCTGTTGCCATTGGCCAGGCCTTCTGTGCTGTTGACGCTGACGACGCTCAGTTCGCCACTGTTGCGGTCGAGAAAATAGGCGTCGCTGGCCGCGTTGGTGTCGCCCGGGATCAGTGGCTGGTTGCTGATGAAGGCGATGTAGCGCCCATTGATGGAGAACGCGACGCTACGCGAGGCGGTGCTCCAGCCGCTGGCATCGAAACTCAGGAACGGTTCGCCGAGCGAGATGCGTTCGGGGAACTGCACGGCCTCCACCATGTGCGCGACGCTGTCGCTGGACATGAGGATGTTGCCGTCGCCGGGATAGGTGGCGGTGAGCGTCTTGAGGCCCGGTGTGGTTGGCGTCCACAGACAGAAACCCTGCGGCAAACGCGCGGTGCAGCTGTGGGTGCCGTCGCTGATTGTCACCACACCGGTGGCTTGGGTGAGTCCGGACAAATTGAAATGCGTCGACACCACGATGCCCTGTCCCACCAGCGAAGGGTCGGGGCCGTGTTGCACGATAACGACCGGCGCCGCGATGGCGCTGCCAACAAGCAGTGCCAGCACGGCTGCCAAACACACCACGTAGCGAGACGCGCAGGTTTCAGGATGCATGTGCGTTTCCTCGGTGGGGCCCCGGACCTTGGGCGCCGACAGCACCGAATCTACTCCCGATTCGGGTCGCCGGCGTGAATCAGGGCGTCACATCCTGCGCGGTCGCGTGTCATTGCAGGCATGGAGCCCGACTGCCCGCGAATCGCGCAGCGATCCGCTATGATCGGGCCTACTTTTTGGGGAGAGATGCGTCATGACTTGGTTTGTTGTCATCCTGCTGGCTTTCGTCGTCATCACCATCCTCAAGGGCGTGCGTTCGGTGCCGCAAGGTTACGAGTACACGGTCGAGCGGTTCGGTCGTTACACCCACACGATGTCTCCGGGTCTGGGCTTTCTTGTGCCTTGGGTCGATGGCATCGGCCGCAAGATGAACATGATGGAACAGGTGCTGGATGTGCCGTCGCAGGAAGTCATCACCAAGGACAACGCGGTGGTGAAAGTCGACGGCGTGGTTTTCTTCCAGGTGCTGGACGCGGCCAAGGCAGCGTATGAAGTGGCGCAACTGGAGATTGCAATCCTCAATCTGGTGATGACCAATATCCGTACCGTGCTGGGCGCGATGGATCTCGACGAATCGTTGTCCAAGCGCGACGAGATCAACGCGCGCCTGTTGGCGGTGGTGGATCAGGCCACGCATCCGTGGGGGTTGAAGGCCAACCGCATCGAGA
>JBKJTK010000220.1:0-4993 GCA_046590875.1 Chiayiivirga sp. | reverse complement strand
TGCGGTCCGCCACGGTGAGCGTGTCCTCGCGCCGCGCCGTGGCATCGTTGTCCCGCGTTTCGGCGACGAAGAGGATCGCACCGGCCACGAGCAGGGCGGCCAACAGCGCAGCCATGAGCGCGAGCAGTCGCTGGGAAATGGAGAGGTTTTTCATCGGGGAAAGTGGACTCACGCACGCACCTTGAAACGCTCGACACTCGTCCGCAATCCGCGCGACGCATCGTCCAGCCGCTGCACCGTCTCGTTGCTCTGCTGCAACGACTCCGCCGTCTGCCGCGCCGCTTCACCGAGCTGCGAGAGCGCCTCGCTGATTTGCTGCGCACCGGTGGACTGCGCCTGCATGCCTTCGCTCACCGAACCGATGCGCGGCGTGATCGACTGCACGTGCTGGATGATCTGCTCGAGCTGGCCCGCGACTTTCTCCACATCGAAGACGCCGCGCCGCACTTCCTCGGAAAACTTGTCCATCCCCATCACGCCCGCCGTCACCGCGCTCTGGATTTCCTTCACGAGCTGCTCGATGTCCACTGTCGCCGCCGCCGTCTGGTCCGCGAGCCGGCGAATCTCCGTCGCCACCACCGCGAAACCGCGCCCGTATTCGCCGGCCTTCTCCGCTTCGATCGCCGCGTTCAGCGACAGCAGGTTGGTCTGGTCGGCCACCCGCGTGATGGTGGTCACCACCTGGGTGATGTTGCCGGCCTTTTCATTGAGTACCGCAAGCTTGGCATTGATCGAACCGGTCGCTTCCATCACCCGATGCATGGTCTCCTCCATCTGGGTCAGGCCGGTCTGGCCGCTGCCAGCCAGCGTTGCCGATTGTTCGGCGGCGTCTGCAACCTCGGTCATGGTCCGCACCATCTCTTTCGATGTGGCGGAAATCTCCTTGGAAGTGGCGCCGATCTCGGTCGTGGTCGCGGCGATTTCGGTTGCTGTCGAATGCTGCTGGCGCGCCGTTGCGGAAATTTGCGTCGCCGAGGTGTTGACCTGGATGCCGGACTTGTGAACCTCCCTGACCAGGCTGGACAGATGCGCGACCATGTCGACCAGGGCATTGCCCATATCGTCGTTCGCCGATTGCGGCTTGATCGAACCGGTCAGGTCGCCATCGGCGATGTCCTGCACCAGCAACACCTGTTCGCGCAGGGACAGGATCATCCGGTCGAAGGCACGCGCCAGCGCGCCGATCTCGTCCTTGCGATTGGCTGATGTCGGTTCGACATTCAAGTTGCCGACCGCGATCTGATTGGCCACGCCGACCACCTGCTGTAGCGGCTGAGTGATACTGCGGACAGTGTAGAACCCGATCACCAGCACGATTGCCATCGCCAGGGCACCCGAGCCCAACATCATCAGCAATTGCCGACGGTAGCTGGCGATGCGCTTTTCCAGGGATGCCGTGAGTAACGGCGCCAGCCCGTTTTGCAACTCGGCCAGGGCAACCGAGTGGGTCTGCTCGGAATCGCTGCTCAAGGGAGCGTTGGCATCTTCGGGCCGGCTAACAGTCAGCTTGCTGATCAATTCACGCGCCAGAAGGACCTCGTTGGATACCGCCTGGCTACGCGGCGCCAATTGCGGTTCGAGTTCCGGATCGGCTGCGATGGCTTTGCTCAGCGAGGCGGTCAAATGCCGCTCCGACGCGCTGGCCAGCGCGCCGAGTCCTTTCAAGCGCTCCATTTGTTCGACTGAACCGGCCGCGCCGGCAGTCGTGGAGTGGGCAAGCACTCGCGCCTGCGACAGATATTCGTTGAGCTCGGGTCCCTCCAGCAGCAAGCTACTCATCAGGTAAAAGCTGTCCAGTTGCGGATCCAGGATCAGCTGCGACACATCCGCCACCTGCGCTATCAGTGTCGCGCTGTCCTCCAACAACTGGCTGTGCGCGCCGAAACTGGCTTCGGCGGTGCGCGCCTGACCGGGTGCCAACAGCCCGCGAATACCATCGCGCAATACTTCCCAGCGTTTGGCGCCGTAGGACTCGCCGTCCGGACGCGAGTAGACCTCGTCGATGAGCCGGACGTCGTTCTGCAGTTCGGCGCTACTGGCCTCCAGTTGCGGCTGGTAGGACGGTTCGACGAGTGCCCGGTCAGCCAGGGTACGGTGTTGGCGCAGATCATCGGCCAGGGCCAGCAAAGGCAATGCGTAGTCGATGCCGACCAGTTCTCCGCGGGCGAAATCCGCCTGTTCTTTAATCGTGGACAGCAGGTTGGCGGTCACCAACAGGAATGGCAGCGTGAAAACTGCTGCAAGCAATGCGAGCTTCTGCCAAATCTTGAGGTTTTTCATAGGCCGCCCTTCGAGGATCGAACGCAATCAATCAGGGGCGCGCACGATGGATTCGCGCGTGTGCAGCCCATTCAGGCTGGCCCTGGCTTGAGCTTGCTACTGACGTTGTCGCTGCGCAAGCGGGGGTCTACCTAATTGCGTACGACTCCCTGGGCCAAGTCGAGCTCCCGACGCGGCGCCCGAGCCCGGGAATTGGCGGTGATGGCGACCTCTTTGGCGTTCTTGACCCGCGGGGTGACGCGCAGCACGCCAAGGTCCCAGCCTATGTTCCGATCCTGGATGCGCATGACGGTTTCGCCGCTGATCGAATCGCGGAGCTCGACGACTAGAGTCAGTTCACCGAAGGAAATCGTGTAGCTGTGCGTGAGTCCTGCCGTCGGCAGGCGGGCGGCGGCACGTTGGCGCGCGCGCTTTTTGACCGCAGGGGTGGACGGACTGCTGCGGGACGCGACGCGCCCGGGGCGACCGCGCACGACGCGGACGTCGGTGAGCCAGGAGAAAGTGGTGCGTACGACGCTGGAGCACACGCCCGTGGGCGCTACGCAGTTGAATATGGTCGAACGCTTCTTCCGCGACATCACCGGCAAGCGCTTCCGCCGCGGCGTCTTCACCAGCGTCGCCGAACTCGAAGCGGTGATCAACGATTACATCGCTGCACATAACGCCAACCCCAAGCCATTCATCCTCGAGAGAGTCACCCGGGCACGCGCCTTCCTTCATCAATTCACTTCCAATTGAGGCGCTACACTAGCAGTCAGCGGCGGGGCCAAATCCAGCCGCGTTTGCGCGGGGCTAACCATGCTGCATCGATTGCGCTCGGATTTCCAACTCACGATCATCACGCTGTTTGCTGCTTGCACGGTTTTCGGGATACTGCCGTTCGCGGTTTACCGATTTATCAACGGCCAGCTCGTCGTCGGCATGCTGGACAGCTCCATCGTGCTGTCCATCTCGGGCGCAGCGATCTATGCCTGGCGCAGTGGCGACACCCGACGGCCGGGCTTGTTCTTGGTCGCGGTCAACACGGTCGGGACTGTTGCGGTTGCATCTGTTCTCGGGACGGCCGGATTGTTCTGGATGTACGCCACGTTGCTGGCTAATTTCTTCTTGGTCGGTCGCGGTCTCGCGGCCATTTTCAGCGCGGTTGGGCTGCTCGTACTGGTCGGATTCACCGGCGCGTTCGAGTCTGCCGGGCACAGGATCTCATTCCTCATCACGGCTTCTCTGGTGAGCCTGTTCGCCTATATCTTTGCGGCCCGTTCCGAAAGTCAGCGACTTCAACTGGAGATGCTGGCCACCCTCGACTCGCTGACCGGGCTCGGCAACCGACGTGCGATGGAGCAGGAATTGCAGATTGCGGTCGAGACCTGGAAGCGCAGCCGGGCGATGTTCGGCTTGGTCATGCTGGACCTGGACTTTTTCAAGCGGGTCAATGACAGCTATGGGCATGACGCCGGCGACCGGGTTCTGGTCGATGTCGCGGCGCTGATGCGAAATTCGACTCGGAAGGTGGACCGTCTGTTCCGCTTCGGCGGTGAGGAGTTCGTATTGCTGTTGCCCGGCACGAATCTGGTCGGACTGCAGTGCGCCGCCGAAAACCTGCGCAGCAAGATCGCCGCGGAGCTGAAGGGTCCTGCCGGCCAGGTGACTAGTTCTCTGGGTTGCGCCGTGCTGGGGCCCGATGAAGATTGGACGTCCTGGTTGGCCCGGGCCGATGCCGCGCTGTATCAGGCGAAAGCGGGCGGTCGCAACCGGGCGGTCGTCGACGGCGTCGAGCCCGTATCTGCGCAATGTACTTCCCCGGAGTGAATACCGTCATGAATGTCAATGGTGGAGGCCGAACATCGATCAGCATTCAGCCGGGGAGTGCCGAGGCCATCCCGCTCGACCCCATCCCACCCAACTTGCCCTGGATGCGTAGATGTCACGATGATCGAATCGCAGGCGACGCGCTTGCGAGAAATTCCGCCAGGTTTCGGGCGCCACCGAAGCACGGTAATAGTGCACTGAGCCAACCATGAACCTCCTCATCGTTGACGACAATCCGAGCAATCTCAAGTTGCTCCGCGCGATCCTGGAGGCGGACAGCATCACCGTCTTCGATGCCGCCGACGGCATGGAGGCGCTTGAGGTTCTGGAGCGGGAAAGGATTGACGCCGTCATCTCGGAGATTCTTATGCCGCGCATGGACGGCTTCCTGCTCTGCTCTAAAGTGCGGCGCAGCGACCGGTTTCAGCTTCTGCCGTTCATCCTTTTCACCGCCTGCTACACCTCGCCAAACGACGAGAAACTTGCGCTTGGTCTCGGCGCGGACAAGCTCATTCGCAAGCCGGCCTCGGCACAGATCATCAGGGATGTGCTGCGCGAGGTGATGACCGAGGCGCGCTACCGGCTGCCGCGCCGCATCGCTGCACTGCAGGAAATTGAAGTCCTCAGCGACTACAGCGAGCGGCTGGTGAGCAAGCTGGAGGAGAAGAACACGGAACTACACGCGCAAGCGGAGGCGCTGGCAGACTCCCGGCAAAAGCTGGACGCCATCATCCAATCCGTCGACGGCATCGTGTGGGAAGCAGACGTGCAAACTTTCCAATTCACCTTTGTCAGCCAACGGGCCGAGCGACTGCTCGGTTATCCGCTCGAACGCTGGCTCGAGGAACCCACCTTCTGGCGCGACCACATTCATCCCGAAGACCGGGAACGGACGGTGAATTTT
>JBKJTK010000116.1:0-6021 GCA_046590875.1 Chiayiivirga sp. | reverse complement strand
GATGGCTGCCTGATGGCTGTCAATGTTTGGGGAAAGGCGAACCTTTCAGTCAGTTAGAGACATTCTAGGAGCAGACGATGAAAAAGAATCTCCTGTGTTGTGCCCTCCTCGGTGCGCTGGGCTTTGCCCAGACCGTCGCCGCGCAGGAGTATGACGACCGGTGGTATGTGAGCGGCGATTTTGGCGCCGTGATGTTTGATGACTCGCGTAATCTCGAGCGTCCGTGGTTCTACCGCGTCGGCTTCGGCAAGTTCTTTGCACCGAACTGGTCGTGGGAATTGGATCTCAATTCGACCAACCCGCACACCTCCAACACCGATTTGAATTGGAGCATGTACGGCGTGGGCCTCACCGGTCGCTATCACTTTATTAATGAAGAGCGTAACTGGTGGCCGTTCCTGTACTTCGGCGCCGGCGCGTTGCGCCACGAAGACGAGTCTTTCGGCGGATTTGCGGGTCCGAACGAGCGCGAAGGCACCGAGCTCGAACTGCATGCCGGTTTTGGCTTGCAGGCCGATATGGGTCGCACCGATTGGCGCGTCGAACTCGGCGGTCGTTACGATGCCGATGACAACAGCGGTTTCGAAGACAGCGGCTTTATCGATTACATCGCCTCTGTCGGCGTAAATGTGGCCATCGGTCCGGAGCCGTCCAGGCGTGTAGAGCCGACCCCGCCGCCGGAAGTTCCGGTCGTGGATTGCGCCACGCTCGACGACGATGGCGACGGCGTCAATAACTGCGACGACAAGTGCCCGAACAGTGTCGCCGGCGAGACCATTGGTCCGGACGGCTGCCCGGTGCCTATGCCGGAGCCGGAGCCGGAGCCGGAGCTCGAGCCAAAGCCCTACAAGGGCTAATCGCAGCGATATCGCGATAGACGAAGCCCGGCGCAAGTCGGGCTTCGTTTTTGACGTGCATGGACGCACTAATGCCGCGGGCGCAGGATGCGCAGGAGCGGCGAGGCAAGTTCTCAAAATGAAGGAAGGCCGGCCCTTAGCGGACCTGCGCAGACATGTCGTATGATGTCGACCGAAATGAACCAGCGGACTTGCAGTAACGGGCATATGCGAATTCCAAATCCGACGATCGTTCTAAGCTTGCTGCTTGCGTTCGGCGCATTGGCTGGGTGCGCCCAGCAGGAAATTGTGAAAACGCCCCCGCCGGTCGAGCCGGCCCCGCCGCCGCCGCCGCCCCCACCTCCGCCGCCGAAACCGGCCCCGGTCGGTGTGCCCGAGTCGGCCTCGGCGGAGGTACACGAGGTGGCGCGTTGGGTTGTCGAATCTGGCGATAACGCCCGGCTGCCGTTCCTACTGATCGACAAGGCCAACGCTCAAGTCCTGGTTTTCAATCCTGCCGGGATATTTCAAGGCGCGGCGCCGGCGCTGCTCGGCATGGCGCGCGGCGATCGCGCGCTCGTGCCGAACAACGCGACGATGTCGCAGATGCCGCCACAGGTGCGGATTACGCCCGCGGGTCGCTTCGTGTCGAGGCTGGCCAAGGACTCGTACGGCAAGGAGTTGCTCGTCCTCGACTACGACGCATCGCTATCGCTGCACCCGGTGGTGAAGGGAAAACCGCATGAGCGACGCGCCGAGCGCCTCAACAGCGTTACGTCAGAAGACAATCGCATCTCCTTCGGCTGCATCAACGTTCCGGTGCCGTTCTACTCGACGATCGTCAGCCCCACTTTCACCGGTACCAAGGGCATCGTCTACGTCCTGCCGGAAACGAGCCCGGCGGCTGCTCTGTTCGGCTTCAACAATGCCGGCGCGTTAGCATCCGGGGCGCAACAAGGCTCGCCCGCATTGGACCCGCCGACCGCCCAAACGGTTCCGGCCGCAGCCGCCAATTAGCGCCGCCTCGCGCGGCGAGGCACAGGAACTGGGCGATCGGTTGCTACGCCGCGCTGGGCACTCAGCGTTTGCCGAATCGATAGTGCCCCACCATCCACTCGTTGCCGTCACGGTAACCGAACAATTCGGCGCACGCCATCCAGAACATCCGCCAGCGCTGATGCCATAGCCGCGCGTCGCGTGCGCCGTAGGCCGCGTCGAGAACTTGCAGTACCTCGTCGCGATGCGCGTCCTGATTCGCCAGCCAGTGGTTGGAGGTCTTCGCGTAGTGCGTGCCCGAGAGCCGCCACTGCTGTTGCAGGACGAGATCGTCCTGAAAATGCAGCAGCGTGTCGGCGGCTGGCATCAGGCCGCCGGTGAAGAAGTAGCGACCCATCCAGTTTTCTTCGCCCTCGGTCTCGAACGGATACATCAGTTCGCGATGGCAGAAGATGTGTACGAACAGGCGCGCATCGGCCTCCAACCAGCCCGCAGTCTTGCGCAGCAGGCCCGCGTAGTTGCGCATGTGCTCGAACATCTCGATTGACACGATGCGGTCGAAGCGGCGGTCGAGTGTCAGCGTGTTCACGTCGCAAGTGAGGATCTCGACATTGCCCAGCCCGCGTGCCTGCGCTTGAGCCAGGATGTGGTCGCGTTGGCTATGCGAGTTCGATACACCGGTGATACGCGCGTTCGGAAAGCGCTCGGCCATCCACAGCGTGAGCGAACCCCATCCGCAGCCCAGTTCCAGGATGCGCTGGCCGTCGGCGAGTTCGGCGCGCTCGCCATACAGCGCCAGCATCGCTTCTTCGGCCTGGTCCAGGGTCTCGTCGCCGCGTGGGTAATAGCCGCTGGAATACTTCAGTCGCGTGCCCAGGCAGAGTTCAAAAAAGCGCGCCGGCACCTCGTAGTGCTGACGGTTCGCAGCCTCGGTCTCGATCGCGAGCGGGCTCTGACGCAACCCGTCGAGCCGCATCCGGAATTGTTCCCACGCGGCGACTGCATCGCCGTCGTGTTCGTCACGCAGGCGCTGTGCGCACATCCGTCGGATGCCGTAACGGGTAAGCGAATCGGGCACGAAGCCGCGCTCGCACAGATCGATTAGGGGCATGGGTAAAGTGTCGGGTGGAGTTGTCGGGAGGAGTTCCAGTAGCCCGTTCCAGTGCCCAGAAGAGCGAGGTTTGCGCGCTCTGCGGGGCACTGGAGCCGGCTACTGACCACTGCGCTTGCTCTTGGGAAACCACGGCACGAACACGCTGACCTCGCGCTGGTAGGCGCGATAGTCCTCGCCGCGCGATCGCAACGACTGGGCTTCGGTGAAAGGCACGCCGGTCACCCACAGCAACGAGGCGCCCATCAGCAGCGGCCCGAGCAGGGTCCACGCCCACCACGGCGAACCCACCGCCAGCAGCACGTAGGCGAACCAGTGCAGCCATTCGAAAAAATAATTCGGATGACGCGAACAGGCCCACAACCCGGCGCGACAGGTGCGGCCGCGATTGGCGGGATTCTTGCGCCAGTTGCCGAGTTGCACGTCGGCAAGGGTTTCGCCCGCCAGGCTTAGCGCCCACACCGCGATGCCGGCCAGACTCCACAGGGTGAAGCCGGCGACCGGATTATTCGCGACGACCAGGAATGGCACCGAGAACAACGCCGTCAGCACCGCTTGGGCAAGGAAGAACGCGAAGAACCTTCTTTGGTCGTCTTGCCAGTGCTCGCGTAGATGGCGATAACGTCCGTCCTCGGCCTCGTGCAGTACACGCGACAACAGGTGCAGGCTGAGGCGGAAACCCCAGATTCCGCCCAGCATTGCGACCAGCAATCGAGGGGTGGCCGCACCCATGCCAACTGCGCCGTAGAACATCGCCGCCGCGCCCATCAGAGCGGCCCAGACCACGTCGACATACCCGGCATTGCGGGTGCGCAGTTGCAGCCACCAGGTTGCACTCATCGCGAGCACGGCGCCGACAAACACGATCACGAGTGGGCCATAAGGGAACATTTCAATGCGTCGCCCGCGTCGCCCGCGTCGCCTGCATCGCGAGTGGATCGAGCCGGCTCGCCGCCAGCATCAGCAGCGGCGTGACGATGCCCCACGCGATCGCCAAGGCGGCGAACGCGATCCACGTCGGCTCAGTGAGCTCGACTGCCGCCCACGCGTGGTCGGCCACGCCATAAGCCAAGGGTCCGCCGATCACTCCGAGCGCAGCCGCCAGCCACAGACGCTGTTTAAGGCCCGCGAGCGAGTGATTGAGCGTGAGCGCGAATCCCATCCACATCGCCACGATCCAGACCGGTGCCATCGAAGCCGAAGGCTGCGGGGTGGTGAAACGCATCAAGTCCAGCCGCACCCAGAGACTGTCTATCGCAAAGCCGAGCACGGCCGCGCCGAGCATCAACAGCAGATCCGCGCGCGGCCATCGGCTCATCGGCACTTGCCATGCCGCAAACGCCGCGACCGCCATCGGGCCGGCCCACCACCAACCGCGGGCGGCGCCGCCGACAGCCGCCAGCCAGACCAACTGGAAACAGATCGCGTTCGGCAGCCAATGCTTCATGGGGTGGCGGACCCGCATCCGAGATCAGACTTTTCTAGATCAGACATTTCAAGATCAGACATTTCAAGATCGGGCAAGTACGAGGCGCGCTCGCAGCGCGGCCGGGTCAGCAACAATTGCACGTTGCCGATCGAGCGCTCGATAAAACCGCCCTCGCAGTAACAAAGATAAAATTCCCACATTCGCACGAAACGTTCCGGATAACCGAGCGCGCGCACCCGTTCGAGTTGCGAGAGAAAGCGTCGGCGCCAGTGGTTGAGCGTGAGCGCGTAGCTCGGGCCGATGTCTTCCAGATGGAACAATTTGAAATCGCTGCTGCGCGCCAGCGCATTCTGCATCGCGGCGACCGAGGGAATGAAACTGCCGGGAAAGATAAAACGCTTGATGAAATCGACCGAGTGCAGTGCCTGTTCGTAACGGTAGTCTTCAATTGTTATCGCTTGCACGAGCGCCATGCCGTCGTCCTTCAGCAACGCGGCGCACTTTCCGAAGTAGGTGTCGAGGTACTGATGCCCGATCGCCTCGATCATCTCGATCGACACCAGCTTGTCATAGCGGCCTTGAAGATCGCGGTAGTCCTCGCGCAACAGGGTGATGCGTTCACCTAGACCGGCCTCATGCACGCGCTGCGAGGCGAGGTCGAACTGCTGCTGCGAGATCGTGGTGGTGGTGACGCGGCAGCCGTAATGCCTCGCGGCATGCAGGGCAAAGCCGCCCCAGCCGCTGCCGATCTCGATCACATGGTCGCTCGGAACCAATTGCAGTTTCTGGCAAATGCGATCGAGTTTGCGCTGCTGTGCGGCTTCCAACGATTCGTCCGCGCGCGCAAATATCGCCGACGAGTACATCAGATTTTCGTCGAGGAACAACTGGAACAACTCGTTGCCGAGATCGTAGTGCACTGCGATGTTGCGTCGGCTGCCGACGCGCGTATTGCGCTGGAAGGCATGCAGGGCGCGCATGACGAGGCCGCCGAACCGCGCCAGTCCGGTTTCCATCGCGTCCAGTCGGTCGCGGTTGCGCACCAGGATGCGCACCAGCGCGACCAGGTCGCTGCAATCCCAAAGCCCATCCATGTACGCCTCGCCGGCGCCGACGCTGCCGTTGGCCGCGACGTGGCGATAGAAGCCCGGATCGCGGACCCTGATCGTGGCGCGCAGCGTTTGCGCGGGATCGAGCGCTGGCGTTCCCAGATGCAAGTCGCCGTCGGCATCGATCAACCGCAGTTCGCAGTCGTGGAGTTCGCGCATCTGCGCGATCAGGCGGCCGCGCAGGATGCGCTCCAGCCCCCGCGCCGGCGACAGCAGGGTCGGGTCGAGCGAAAGCAGCGACTCGTCGCGGGACAGGGTGGCGGCATTGTCGCCGGTGTCGTTCATTCGTCGGATTCCGAAACTTTGCCGGGGTGAAAGGGGCGCGGGTGATTGTGGCGTGGGTGATCGTAAACGGGATTGCGTGCAAGCCAGATCAAGAAAGCCTGCCAGTGGATCGCCGCGACGACCTTGAGGGTCATCATCGGATAGCGCAGCAGGCACCGGGCCAGCGTGGCGCCGTCGAGCGGGCGACGTTCAAGTACCAGGGTCACGTCCAGATCCGGGCTGCCCGCGTCCAGCACCTCCATATGCACTCGCAGA
>JBKJTK010000532.1:0-4170 GCA_046590875.1 Chiayiivirga sp. | reverse complement strand
TCCATTTCCAGCGAACCGGCCAGCGCCTGGATCGCGCGCACCACGGCCGCGCTGTTGCCGCTCAGATCCGAGCGCAGTTCGGCGACGAAGGAGCGGTCGATCTTGAGCGCGTGCAACGGGAAACGATGCAGGTAGGAAAGCGAGGAATAGCCGGTGCCGAAATCGTCGAGCGAGGTCAGCACGCCAACGTCGCGCAGACTCAGCATGGTGATGCGCGATTGCTCGGAGTTTTCCAGCAAGGCGCCCTCGGTGATCTCGATCCGCACCCGCTGCGGCGGCACCTGGTAGGCGGCGAGCATGTCGAGCAGGTTCGCGGCCAGGTTGGGCGAACGGAAGTGTCGCGCCGAAACATTGATGCCGACGTAGGCCTGGGTTTCACTCAGGTTCGCGATCGCGGCGAATACCTGTTCGTACAGCATCCAGTCGATCTGCTCGATGTTGCCGGAGTCCTCTGCGATAACGAGAAAGTCCGATGGCAGCAGCAGTCCGCGTTCGGAGTGGCGCCAGCGCAGCAATGCCTCGTAGCCCAGCACCACGCCGTCGTGCAGCCGCACGATCGGTTGCAGGAAAGGCTCGAACTCGCGTCGCGCCAGTCCGCGGCGCAAGTCGCTCTCCAGATCCAGCATGTGCAGCGCTTCCTCGCGCAGTTGCTGGTCAAACAACTCGTAGCGCTTGCGGCCACGCGCCTTGGCCCGATACATCGCTACGTCGGCGTCGCGCAATAATTCATCCGCGCCGGCGTAGCCCGGGTGCACCAGGGCGATGCCAATGCTGGCCGAGGTGTAGATCTCCTTGTCGCCGACGTGGAACGGATCGACCAGCGCGGCCAGGGCGCGCTCTGCGACCTGCGCTGCATCGCGCTCGCAATGGATATCCTCGATCAGGATGAGGAACTCGTCGCCGCCCAGGCGTGCGACGGAATCCGGTTCTCGCAGGCAGTGGGCGATACGCTGTCCGGCCTTCACCAGCAGTTCGTCTCCGGCGAGATGACCGACCGAATCATTGACCACCTTGAAGCGATCCAGGTCCAGGAACAGCACCGCGAACAACCGGGTCGGATCGCGCCGGTAACGCTGCAATGCGAGCGCGAGCCGATCCAGCACGGCGGTGCGGTTCGGCAGACCGGTGAGGGCATCGTGCAGCGCCTCGTACTTGAGGCGTGATTCGGCCCGCTCGCGTTCCGAGACCTGGGCGCGCAATTCCTCGTTCGCCTGCTTGAGTTCGCCGGTGCGCTCGTCCACCCGCTGTTCCAGCTCGTTGTAGGCGCGCTGCAGACGTTCCTGCGACTGCTTGCGTTCGATCGCGGTGGCGATGTGGTAAGAGGCGAACACCAGCACTTCCTGGTCGCGCAGCGTGTAGCCGCGCGCGGAGTCGTAGCTCTGCACTACCAGCACGCCGACCGCGCGTTCCCCGAGCAGCAGGGGAACACCCAGCCAACACGCCGGGAAGGTGCCGATCAGTTCGATTTCGCTGCAGTCAACCAGGCGCTGGACGTCTGCGGGAAAGGCCAATAGCGGGTGACGCTGACGCAGCACATATTCGGTCTTGCCACGTCCGAGCCTGCGGCTGTGGATCGCGGTGTCGTACTCGTCGACCCAGTACGGAAAGTGCAGGGTATCGCCATCCTCGGACAACGCCGCGATGTAGAAATTGCGTGCGTCCAGCAATTCCGACACCACCCGGTGCACGCCGGCGTAAAACTGGTCGAGGCTGCCGCGTTCACCGGCCAGCTCGGCGATCCGGAACAGCGCCGCCTGCAGTCGCTCTGCATGTTCGCGCTCACTGACTTCCTCGCGCAGCACGAGGTTGGCCTCGGCCAGTTCCGCGGTGCGCCGTTGCACCTCGGCTTCGAGCTCGTGCTGCGCTTGTTTGCGGATCACCGCGGACAAAATGTGCTGCGCGACGAACGCCAGCAGGGCGCGGTCCTCCTCACTGTAGCGCCGGGACTCATCGTAGCTTTGCACCACGATCGCCCCGCGCACCCGTTCGCCTTCCAGCATCGGCACGCCCAACCAGTCGACGCATTCGGCGCCCAGGCGGGTGTCGTCGCCCAGACCCAGACTTTCGCGTAAAGCGCGGCTCGGGCCGTGTAGTGAGCGGCGCCCATGCAACACCGCGAAGGTGAGACTACTGGGGAAGTCCTTGCCGGCCAGAGGCAAATCCTGGTGCGACATCGGCGCGTCGCCGGCGTCGGCGTAGTAGGCGAAGCGCATCAGGTCGTGCGCCTCGTCGTACAGCGCAATGTAGAAGTTTTCGGCATAGGTCAGTTCGCCGACGATGGCGTGCACGCGCGCCAACATCTCGTGCAGATCGAGATCGGAGTACGCGAGGTCCGCGATCGCGTACAGCGCGTGCTGCAGATGTTCGTTGCGCTGCGCGGCCACGACGGCGCGTCGAAGGTCGCGGGCAGCGAGCAGTTCCGCGAGGCGCAGATCGAGCAAGTCGATCCAGTCGCCGGCGTCCGGTGGCCATTCGTCGTTGCGCCAGAGGATCGGCTCAAACCGCAAGCTCAGGCACGCCTGGCCGTTGACCAGTGGCACCGCGAGGACGTGGTCGCCGTTGGCATCGAGGCCTTCCTGCGCGAGCACGGATTCGGCAGCGAGGGCGGGAGCGTCATCGCCTGCGGCGATGAAAAGTTGCGCGGTGCGGCAGGCCAGGTGTTCGTGCGCAAGCGCCTGCGCGACGGCTCGGAGCTGATCGAGATCGTGCGCCTCGACCAGCAGTCGCCATGCGTCAATACCGTTGCCGGTTCCCGGCCCCCGTGCTGGCAACCGAGGACGAAGTAGATCGATCAGGCTATGCACGATTCCCCCCGCGACCACCCTATCACCGGCGCTGCAAGGTTGCCGAAACCGTGGTTCGAGGACCGCAGCACGGCGCTGCCCCGGTGTTCGTGATTCAGCCCGCGCGCCACGTCGAGCACGGCCGTCGTGGCGTCAGCCGATACCGCACTCCTGTCGCAGTTGTTCGCGCAGCCCGCGTTGCTCGATGCGCAGGCGATCGCCTTCGCTTTGCCCGGCATTGAAGATGCGACGACGCAGTTCGCGCAGGCGCGAGCTGCGTCGTTCACACGCCAATTGCGCCGGTAGGCGATAGCAATGGTCCTCGACCCAGGCACCGACGCCGTAAGCGAGCGCTGGATCGGTGGTGGCGGTGGTCAGGCCCGGCTGGCTTGCGGGCGCGGCGGGTTGGGGCCGGCCGACGATGCCGAACATCTGCGGCGGCGCGCGAGGGTCCATGCCCAACACCCACAGGGGAACCCAACGTCGTTCCGGTACGCCGCTTTCGCTTTCGTAGCGGGTGCCGTCATAGCGCTGACAATCGTATAGCGGCTGCGGATCGACCAGGGTGATGCGCAGTTCCTGCGGTGTCGGTTCTTCCACCGGGGTCGGGGCCGAGGGCGGCGGTGACGGCGCATGCGGCGCATCAACCGGTTTGACCAGCCGGCGCGTTTCCTGATCCTGGCCCCGCGGACAGGGCGTGTCCTGCAGGCTTACCGCAGCATCGGTGCCGGCGCCGGTGCAGCGATACACCGTGATCTCGCCGGCTTGCGACGAAAGCCATGGGGCCACGCCCAGCAATATCGCTATGCTCGCCACCAATCGCCGTTTCATGCGGGCATTGTCCGCTCCTGCCATCGTCCAATGGAAGTTCTCCCCCACCATGCGCGCCCTGTTTGCTCTCGCCCTTTTCGCTGCGGTTCAGATCGCCGCGGTCCCTGTCCTTGCCGCGGCCATTCCCGTCGGACCCGCGCGCGCTGAAGGCGACGGTCCGCACGCACAGCTGATCCTGCGGGGCGTCACCGTCATCAACGGCACCGGCAGTCCCGCGTTCGGGCCGGCGGACGTGGTGATTGAGGGTGACCGCATCATCGATGTGAAGGTCGTTGGCAATGCCCATTCGAGCATCAAGCCGGAAGACCGGCCGAAACTGAAAGCCGGCGGGCGTGAAATCGACCTCGCCGGGCATTACGTGATGCCCGGGATCGTGGATATGCACGGTCACATCGGCGGCGAAGACCAGGGCGTGCCGGCCGAGTACGTCTACAAGCTATGGCTGGGTCACGGCATCACCACGGTGCGCGATCCGGGCTGCGGCAACGGCGTTGCGTTCTGCGTGTCGGAAATGAAGCGCAGCGCCAGCAACGAAATCACCGCGCCGCGGATTTTC
>JBKJTK010000536.1:0-8086 GCA_046590875.1 Chiayiivirga sp. | reverse complement strand
GCGCGGCTCTGGCGGGGTTGTTGGGCGCACAGATCGTGCTCGCGCAACGCGCCGAACTGGCGCGCGAGCCGGGCTGGCGTCCGTGGTTGCTGCGCGTGTGCAGCCTTTTGCACTGCGAACTGCCGGCGTGGCGCGACCCCGCGACGTTGCACCTGCTGGCACGCGACGTGCGCCCGCATCCGTCGGTGCCCGGCGCCTTGGTGATAAGCGCCAGTTTCCGCAACGACGCTCCTTGGCCGCAGGCCTGGCCGGCTCTGCAGATCTCGCTGTCGGATCTCGACGGCAACGCGATTGCGCAGCGGCGCTTCCAGGTCGACGAATATCTCGGTGCGGCACCGCGCGAGGACACGCTGACGCCGGGACAGTCCGCCAGCGCCACACTGGAAGTGCAGGACCCGGGCAAGCAAGCCGTGGCGTTCGCTTTCGATTTTCGCTGAAGCGACTCACAAGGATGTGGGAAGTGCACAGACGCGTCTGGAACGCGTCCCGCCGACCCACAAGGATGTGGGGCCGCTCTCGGGCATCCTGCCCTCCGCGGCATTCGTGCATCCACGCACATCAAAGTGCACAGACGCGTCTGGAACGCGTCCCGCCGGCCGCGCACGGCGTCGCAGCAACGATCTCGCACTTGGTTGCGACAGCAATAACGTGTGGCGAGTAAAAATTATTGCGCTTGTGCTCGCAAAGCGAAAAGTGTGGGGCTAAACTCCCCCTCCCGTCGTCACACACTCAAGAAGAAGCGACGAAATCCAGCGTGTGATGAGCCCGGTTTTCGGAGTTGCCCCTCAGTGAACGCCCTGTATGCCCTGCGCGCAGATGCTGCGCCCGCGGATGCTGCATCCCAACCGGCTTTGCGCGAGTGCGTCTCGCGCGCCGTGCGGCGCTATCTCGTTGATCTGGACGACCACGAGGTCGACGACCTCTACGACCTCGTGCTACGCGAAGTCGAAGCCCCGTTGTTCGCCGAAGTGTTGCGCCACTACGCCGGCAACCAGACCCGCGCCGCCACCGCCCTCGGGATCAATCGCGCCACGCTGCGCAAGAAGCTGAAGCAGTACAAGCTGGCCTGAGAGCAGGAGCCCGGCCGTTCACGGACATCCTGTCCTCCACGGCACTCGGACTCCTGTCCATCGAATGGCCGGGGGGACTGGACCGGGAGCGGCCTAGTCAGCCTGCGGCTGCGGCTATATCGCACCGTCTATAATTGGTGCCTCGCTTCGAGGTGCTCCATGTCGTCGATTGCTTCCCACGAGCCCCGTCTGCCGGTGCGCCGCGCGCTGTTGTCGGTGTCGGACAAGACCGGCCTGATCGACCTCGCGCATGCGCTGGCCGGGCAGCGCGTCGAACTGCTTTCCACCGGTGGCACCGCGAAGGCGCTGCGCGACGCCGGCCTCGCGGTGAAGGATGTGTCTGACGTCACCGGCTTTCCCGAAATGATGAACGGCCGGGTCAAGACCCTGCATCCGCTGGTGCACGGCGGCCTGCTTGGCCGCGCCGGCATCGATGAGGCAGTAATGGCCGAGCACGGCATCGCGCCAATCGATCTGCTGGTGCTGAACCTGTATCCGTTCGAGTCGGTGTCGTGCAATCCGGACTCGACGATGGACGAGATCATCGAGAACATCGACATCGGCGGCCCGGCGATGCTGCGTTCGGCAGCGAAGAATTTCGCCCGCGTCGCGGTCGCGACCGATCCCGCGCAGTACGCCGGCCTGGTCGAAGAACTGGCTGCGAACGGCGGCACGCTGTCGGCACAGACGCGATTCAGGCTCTCGGTAGCGGCGTTCAATCGCGTGGCCTGCTACGACGCGTGTATCAGCAATTATCTATCGGCGTATGTGGATCCTTCGACAGACGCCCGCACATCCGTGTGCGGACTTTCCATAAGAGCCGATGGCTCCCGCGCATTGTTTCCGATGCAGAACAACAGCAATTTCGTCAAGGTGATGGACCTGCGCTACGGCGAGAACCCACACCAGCACGGCGCCTTCTATCGCGACCTCTGGCCGGTACCCGGCACGCTGGCGACCTTTACCCAGCTGCAGGGCAAGGAACTGAGCTACAACAATCTCGCCGATGCCGATGCGGCCTGGGAATGCGTGCGCCAGTTCGAGCGCGCGGCCTGCGTCATCGTCAAACACGCCAATCCCTGCGGTGTGGCCGAAGGAGAGGGTTGTGCCGATAGTTATGAAGCTGCCTATGCCACCGACCCGACCTCGGCCTTCGGCGGCATCCTCGCGTTCAACGTGAGCCTCGATGCCGCGACGACGAAGTCCATTCTCGACCGCCAGTTCGTGGAGGTGTTGATCGCACCGGATTTCGAGCCGGGCGCGCTGGACTACGCGAAGAAGAAAGCGAACGTGCGCGTGCTGCGCATTCCCCACGGCGAGGGCAAGAACAATTTCGACGTGAAACGCGTGGGATCGGGCCTGCTGATGCAGACCAGCGATATTCGCGAGGTAACGCGCGAAGAACTCAAGGTCGTCACGCAACGCGCTCCGACGCCGGCCGAGCTCGATGACTTGCTGTTCGCCTGGCGCATCGCGAAGTACGTCAAGTCGAATGCGATCGTCTACGCGAAGGACCGCCGCAGCATCGGCATCGGCGCCGGCCAGATGAGCCGCGTGGTGTCGGCGAAGATCGCTACGCTCAAGGCCGAAGAAGCCGGCCTCGCGGTGCCGGGCTCGGTGATGGCGAGCGATGCTTTCTTCCCGTTTCGCGACGGTATTGATGCGGCAGCAGCAGCGGGCATTCGTGCGGTGATCCAGCCCGGCGGCTCGATGCGCGACGTCGAGACGATCGCGGCTGCAGATGAGCACGGGATCGCAATGGTGTTTACCGGCGTGCGGCACTTCAAACATTAGCCGCTCAGCGCTCCAGGATCACCGACATGAAACTCCTCCTCATCGGTGCCGGCGGTCGCGAACACGCGCTTGCCTGGAAACTCGCGCAGTCCCCGCGCGTCAGCGAAGTAGTCGTCGCGCCCGGCAATGCCGGCACCGCACGCGAGAACAAGTGCCGCAACCTCGCGGTGAACGCCACGGACATCGACGGCCTGCTCGCATTGGTTGAGCGCGAAGGTATCGCGCTCACCATCGTGGGTCCGGAAGCGCCACTGGTCGCAGGCGTGGTCGATCGCTTCCGCGCCGCGGGCCATCGCATCTTCGGTCCCACCGCCGCCGCCGCGCAGCTCGAAGGCAGCAAGGCCTACGCCAAGGATTTTCTCGCGCGACACGGCATTCCAACGGCGCATTACGTAGTGCATACCGAGCTCGATGCCGCACTCGCTTGTGTGCGCGCGAGAGGCGCGCCCATCGTGGTGAAAGCCGACGGCCTGGCGGCTGGCAAGGGTGTGATCGTGGCGATGACGCTGGCGGAAGCCGAGGCGGCGGTCACCGACATGCTCGCGGGAAATGCTTTTGGTGCCGCCGGCTCGCGCGTGGTGATCGAGGAATTTCTCGACGGCGAGGAAGCAAGCTTCATCTCGATGGTGGACGGTCGCAGCGCACTGCCGATGGCGACCTCACAAGATCACAAGCGGGTTTTCGACGGCGATACCGGCCCCAACACCGGGGGGATGGGGGCGTACTCGCCCGCGCCGGTGGTTACGCCCGAGGTGCACGCGCGCGTGATGCGCGAGATCGTCAATCCGACCGTGCAAGGAATGCTTGCCGACGGCATTCCGTTCACCGGTTTCCTTTACGCGGGGCTGATGATCGATGCGGGTGGCGTGCCGAAGGTGATCGAGTTCAACGTGCGTTTCGGCGATCCGGAGACCCAGCCGGTGATGTTGCGATTGCACTCCGATCTGGTCGACCTGGTGGAAGCCGCGATTGACGAGCGTCTGCACGAAGTCCAGGCGCAGTGGGACCCGCGTCCCAGCGTGGGCGTGGTGATGGCGGCCGAGAATTATCCGGAGACGCCACGCGTCGGTGATGTGATCGACGGTCTTGAGCCGCTCCCCCACGGCATAGGGAAAATCACCAAGGTCTTCCACGCAGGCACGCGGCTGGCTGAAGACGGCCATATCGTCACCGCAGGGGGTCGCGTGCTGTGCGTGTGCGCACTCGGTGCATCGGTCGCCGACGCTCAGCTCAGCGCGTATGCGGAGGTCGCCGGAATTTCCTGGCGCGGCGAATTCCACCGTCGGGACATCGGGTGGCGCGCAATCGCACGCGAAGACGTCTTCCGCACGTAGAAACAACCCGACCCGGTTCTTTCGAAACGGGTCGCGTCGGGGTACGTGCGGAGCAGAGAGTCGCCCGCCTGCCGGGCGACTCCCTGTCCGTTTTCCACGTTCGGACTTAGCGACCGTCGCGGTCGAAGTCGCCCGGGATCGCGCGTTCGACGTGATGCCAGCCATCGCGCACGGCGTGCTTGGCGTCGTTCCACGCCAGACGCGAGTTGCCCTTGGTGGCTTCCCAGGTGCGCTCGAGGTCACCCTCGACTGCATCAAACGTTTTGCCGCGATTCTTGCCGTACGCCTCGTAGCCGGTCTTGTAAGCCGGATCGTAATCGTTCCAGCTATACGTGTCGGAGTAATACGGACGCGTGTTGTAGTTGTTCTTCCAGTAGTTGGTGTACTCGGTCGGGTTGACCAATTCGGCCAGCTCGTCGCCCGCCTTGGCACCAGCCACACCGCCGACGATCGCACCGACCACGGCGCCTACCGGGCCGCCCACGGCCGCACCGACGCCCGCACCTGCCAACGCTCCGCCAGCCGCGCCCGTGCCTGCGCCGATCGAATGGTCTTTCTTGACGTCTTTCATGAGTTGCTCCTTGATGAGTGTTGGTTTCACGAGCCCCTCTTCAGTGGACGCTCCGGCGCAAGGCCAAACGTCGAGGGACGCAAGGGCATTGCAGCATCCGTGCCTACCCAACGCCACGGAAAATCAAGAACTTAGGCGAGGCACCCCCCGGCACGTTGCACGATCCGCCGACAGGCTCCCGGCGGATTGCAAGGATCGATGCCACGCGTGTTCAGGCGGACACCACGGATGGCGAGCGCACGCAAACAACCCGCACCCGCGCCTGGCTCACACTCGCGTTGCGACGGGTCCACGCCGACCCCCGTCACTGTCAACATGAGCGCGTCGGGAGTGGTAGATTCCCGGGTCGATCACGACCCTGTCACCAACGCCGATGGCGAGGACACCTTGATGAACCGCAACAATTTCTTGCGAAGCTGCCTGGGAAGCGCCTTGCTGTTGGCGGGCGCGTTCGCGAGCGACGTCGGCGCGCAGGCGCGGGCGCCGGATTACCTCGAACATTTCGTCTACCCCCGCAATGGGGCTGCGGCAAGCGACGAGATCTTCGTGCTCTATGCCGACAACTGCGGCCGCCCGCATCCGGACGCGCGCGCCACCGAGGTGGTACGCAACGGCGAGCGTGTCGAGGTCGATCTGTATCTTCAGGAGCCGGAGTTTCCGATTTGTCCGGCGGTGTTTCTTCCCGATGAATTGCACCGGGTGTCGATCGGGCGTTTTCCACGCGGCAACTATCCGGTCGTGCGACGGCTGCACGTCCGCGCATTCGGCGGTTCACAGTATCGGCTCGAGCTGGAGTCGCATGATGCGATCGCGATCGGGGATGCACCGAACCCAGCCGCTTCCGGCACTTGGTACGACCCTCAGGCACCGGGGTTGGGCATGGTCCTGAATCTGCTTCCCGCCGCAAGCGGCGCAGAACGCGGCGACGCACTGATCTTCCTCGCGACGCGGCGCACGACGGGCGAGAGTGTGTGGATGACCGGCATGGGCCACTTCGTCGATGGCGTACTGAGCGTGCCGCTGCGTCGCGCCGAGACGCCGGCGGGCGTCGCGGCAGACGCGACCGCGACCTTCACTTACCTGGGATGCGGCGCGGGCACCCTGCGCGTCTCGGACACTTCGCTGCAGTTTCCGCTGGGCACCGCGGCGTTGCAGCAGTTGACCAAGAGCGATGGCGTGCCCGATTGTCGCCCGCCCGCCCTGCGCCCCGATTCGCTGGACTGAATCTCGCTGCACTGAATCACGCTCGCCGGAATCTCGCTCGACTGAATCCGGTCGCGCAAGCGGCCCGTGGCCCATGGTGCTGACGCCCGCCGCGAAGCTTTGTTAGTCTCGTGACATGTCGCAATCCCAGTTCAGCCTGCTCCGGCAGCGTCGCTTCCTGCCCTTCTTCCTGACCCAGGCGCTGGGTGCTTTCAACGACAACGTATTCAAGAACGCTTTGGTGTTGATGATCGCGTTCAAGGTCGCCGGGCTCTCCGATGCGGACGTGGACTTCTGGTCCAACCTCGCGGCCGGAGTCTTCATCCTTCCGTTCTTTCTTTTTTCTGCGAACGCCGGGCAGTGGGCGGAGAAGTACGAGAAGTCGCGCTCGATCCAGCGCATCAAGTTGCTGGAGATCGCAATCATGGCGCTGGCGGCTGTCGGCTTCTGGCTGGGCTCGCTGCCATTCCTGATCGGGGTGCTGCTCCTGCTGGGATTGCAGACCACGCTGTTCGGGCCATTGAAGTACGCGATCTTGCCGCAGGCGCTCAAGCCGGAGGAACTGGTCGGCGGCAATGGCCTGGTCGAGGCCGGCACCTTTCTTACCATCCTGTTAGGCACGTTGTTCGGCGGCTGGCTGATGGTGAGTTTCGAGCACGGCACGCTCTGGGTCTCGATTGCGATCCTTGCACTCGCCGTGGTCGGCTGGGGCACCAGTCGCGCGATTCCAGCCGCGCCCGCGACCGCGCCGGAACTTGTGATCAATTGGAACCCGGTCACCGAGACGCTGCGTAATCTCGGCCATCTGCGCGGCCATCGCGCAGTGATGAATTCGGTGCTGGGCGTGAGCTGGTTCTGGTTCTTCGGCTCGGTCTTCATTGCGCAGTTGCCGAACTACACCAAGTTGTATCTGGGCGGCGGCGAGAGCGTGGCGCCGTTGGTGCTGATGTTGTTCGCGCTCGGCATCGGCGTGGGCTCGCTGCTGTGCGAGGCCTTGTCGCGGCGCACGGTCGAAATCGGCCTGGTGCCACTGGGCGCGCTCGGTCTCACGGTTTTCGGTGTCGACCTGTATTTCGCACGGCCTGAGGCGGCGGCCGTGCTGGGACTGGACTGGCGCGAGTTTCTTGCTGCGCCCGGAAATATTCGCGTCGCCGTGGATCTCGCGCTGATCGGATTATTCGGCGGCTTCTACATCGTGCCGCTGTTCGCCCTGATCCAGCAGCGCGCGCCGCGCGACAAGCTCTCGCGCTTCATCGCGGCCAACAACATCATCAATGCGCTGTTCATGGTGGTGGCGTCAGTGATGGCGATCGTGCTGCTCAAGTCCGGCGTCACGATCCCGCAGCTGCTGCTGCTCACCGCGATCCTCAATGCGATGGTCGCGATTTACATCTTCTCCCTGGTGCCGGAGTTCGTCACCCGCTTCGTCAGCTGGCTGGTGATCAAGCTGCTCTACCGCATCGACATCCGCGGCGTGGAGGAACACATTCCGGATGAAGGCGCGGCGCTGATCGTGTGCAACCACGTCAGCTTCATGGACGCGTTGCTGGTGTCGGGCGCGGTACCGCGACCGATCCGCTTCGTCATGTACTACAAGATCTACCAGGCGCCACTGATGAGCCTGGCGTTCCGCGCTGCGCGTGCGATTCCGATCGCAGGCGCAAAGGAGGACGAGGCCCTGATGCAGCGCGCTTTCGCCGAGATCGACGCCGCGTTGGCGGCAGGCGAGCTGGTCGGCATCTTTCCCGAGGGCGGACTCACGAAAGACGGCGAGATCGATTCATTCCGGCCGGGCGTGGAGCGCGTCCTCGCCACGCGCCCGGTGCCGGTGGTGCCGATGGCGTTGCGCGGCATGTGGGACAGCATGTGGAGTCGACAGGACTCGCGCCTGCGCCGCATGCGCCTGCCGCGCCGCGTCCGCGCCCGCATCGAGATCGTCGCAGGCGCGCCACTCTCGGCAGAGGCCGCGAGTGCTGCAGCGCTGGAAGCGAAAGTGCGCGAGCTGCGCGGCGACCGAGCGTAGCGGACGCGTACGCGCGTAGCGCGCGAACTTTCCCCGCAGCTCGTGTGCTCTCGGCCCCTTTCGATCACTGGCGCAGAGCCGAGCAAGCTCG
>JBKJTK010000246.1:0-5590 GCA_046590875.1 Chiayiivirga sp. | reverse complement strand
TGCACCACCGTCTCCATGCGCAGTGTGTCGCGATCCGCTGCGGTCGCACGCCCGAGCAACCAGGCCTGTTCGCCTGGTTCCCCCACGGCCGGGTAGGTGAACCACACTGCGATCACCGAACCATCGGGCAGCATCTGCAACACCACGCCCTCGCCACTACGCGCCGGGTCGTACCACGTGCCGGTGATGCCGGGACCGATCCAGTACTCCGCGCTACTCGTCGATGGTGTCGACGAGTCCTGGTGCTTGAGTGGCGCGGCGGCGAGTTGGGTACAGAGCAGCAAGAGCACGGCAATCGATAGTCGCATCGGACGGGAACCTGGGTTGACGTCATCCGGACAATAGTACGAAGTGATTCGTATATCAAGATTTCGACGCCAGACTGCTAGCCTTGGGCTCCCGCCGCTTGTGCCGATCTCATGTCCGATCACGAATTTCGCAACCTGGAGCAGCAAGCGCTCGCGCTGGATTCAGCCGACCCGTTACGTAGCTTCCGCGCTGAATTCCTGATTCCCAGGCACGGCGCCACCGAGCAGCGCTACTTCTGCGGCAATTCCCTCGGGCTGCAACCGCGTGGCGTACGTACGGCACTGATGCAGGAACTCGATGATTGGGCTGCGCTCGGGGTCGAGGCGCACTTTCGTGGCAAGCAACGGTGGATGCCGTATCACGAAAGTGTCCGCGCGGGGCTGGCCGAACTGGTCGGCGCCGAATCGGCGGAAGTGGTGGCGATGAACTCACTCAGCGCGAACCTGCATCTGCTGATGGTGAGTTTTTACCGACCGACCGCAGAACGGCCGGCGATCCTGATCGAGGCCGGCGCGTTTCCGTCCGATCGTTATGCGGTCGAATCGCAAATCCGCTTTCATGGCTTCGATCCGGCGCGTGATTTGATCGAGTTGGAACCCGATGAGCCGGATGGCACGATTTCGATGCAGGCCATCGAGCGGACCCTAGCCGAACACGGCGCGCGCATCGCGCTGGTGTTGTGGCCTGGCGTGCAATACCGCAGCGGGCAGGCGTTTGACCTGAAACAAATCACGCGACTCGCTCAGACACGCGGTTGCATGGTGGGCTTCGACCTTGCGCACGCCGCCGGAAATCTCCCACTGCAACTGCACGACAGCGGCGCCGATTTCGCGGCCTGGTGCCACTACAAATACTGCAACGCGGGACCGGGTGCGGTCGCCGGCGCCTTCGTGCACGCCCGCCACGCGCGCAGCGATCGCCCTCGCTTCGCCGGGTGGTGGGGACACGATCAATCCACACGTTTCAGGATGGGACCGAAGTTTGTGCCGACGCCTGGCGCGGACGGCTGGCAATTGAGCAATCCGCCGATCCTGGCGCTGGCGCCGCTGCGCGTGTCGCTGGAGTTGTTCCAGCGCGCCGGGATGGCAAATCTGCGTCGCAAGTCGGAGCAGTTGACGGGTTATCTGGAAACGCTGATCCGCGCCCGGTTGGCTGATACCCTGCAGATTGTCACGCCGTCCGAGCCGTCACGCCGCGGCTGCCAGCTTTCGTTACGCGTGGCCGGCGGCCGTGATCGTGGTCGCGCGCTGTTCGAGCACCTGGAATCAATCGGCATTATCGGGGATTGGCGCGAACCCGACGTGATCCGCATCTCCCCCGCCCCGCTCTACAACCGCCACACCGACGTGCTGGATTTCGTACGTGCGGTAGAGGCTTGGCGCGATGGGCAATAGTCGACGCGCACGAAGAGCAACGGCACTGGGTTCCCGCTTTCGCGGGAATGACGAGTTTCTTCATATCTCCGTCATCCCCGCGAAAGCGGGGACCCAGTGACTTCCGATGCAGCCGGCCGTCTACCTCCTCGCCAGCTCGCGCAATGGCACTCTCTACACCGGCGTGACCAGCAATCTCATCCAGCGCATCCATCAGCATCGCGAACATGCTGTACCCGGCTTCACCGCAGAACACAGTGTCACGCTACTGGTTTGGTATGAGCTGCATGAGGCGATGGACACGGCAATACTTCGAGAGAAACGCATCAAAAAATGGAACAGGGACTGGAAGATCGAGTTGATCGAAGAAACAAACCCGTATTGGCACGATCTTTGGTCGCGCATCTGCGACTAGAATTCAAGGCACTGGGTTCCCGCTTTCGCGGGAATGACGAGAGTTGAGCGTGAAACCGAATATTCAAGCAGGCCCTATCACCCTCATCGGCGCGGGCCTCGCCGGATCGCTACTCGCTGTACTGCTAGCGCGGCAGGGTTGGACCGTCGAGGTGTTCGAGAAACGGCCTGATCCGCGCCGCAGGGGTTTCGACGGCGGGCGCTCGATCAATCTTGCTCTGGCCGAAAGGGGGCTGCATGCCTTGCGCCAAGCCGGGCTGGAACGCGACGTCATGGCGCAGGCAGTGATGATGCGCGGGCGCATGGTGCACTTCGCGGATGGCCGCACCGAGTTGCAACGTTACGGGCGCGACGACAACGAGGTGATCTGGTCGGTGCATCGCGGCCGGTTGAATTTGATGTTGCTCGATGCGGCGCAGGCGGCGGGCGCGACGATGCGTTTCAACCAGCGCCTGGAGCGCGTCGACTTCGAGTCGCGCCACTTCGTTGTGGTTGACGATGTCGAACGCACGCGGCACGAGCACGAGTTCACCACCCTGATCGGTGCCGATGGCGCGGGTTCGGCATTGCGCCTCGCGATGCACGCACACTCGCCGCTGGGCGAACGCTTCGAGCCGCTCGGCCACGGTTACAAGGAGCTGGAAATTCCACCCGCCGCGGACGGTGGCTTCCGCATCGATCCCAATGCCCTGCATATCTGGCCACGCGGCGGATATATGTGTATCGCGCTGCCGAATTCCGAGCGCACCTTCACCGTCACGCTGTTTCTTCCGAATCAATCTGATTCAGAGGGAATTGACCCGAGTTTCGCCAGCGTGCAAACCGCAACTCAGGCGCGCGCGCTTTTCGAGCGCGACTTCGCCGATGCGCTGCCCTTGCTGCCCGAACTCGAGCACGATTTCGTCGCCAATCCCACCGGATTGCTCGGCACCTTGAGCCTGGACCGGTGGCATCTGGACGGTCGTGCGGTGCTGCTGGGGGATGCCGCGCACGCGATGGTGCCGTTCCACGGCCAGGGCATGAACTGTGCCTTCGAAGACTGCATCGAACTGGCGCAGCGCCTCGAGGTCGCCGACGATTTTGCCACGGCGTACCGCGAATTCGTGGGTGTGCGTCGACCGAATGCCCTGGCTATCCAGCAGATGGCGCTGGAGAACTACATCGAAATGCGCGACCGCGTCGACGATCCGGATTTCCTGTTGCAGCGGCAGCTCGAACGCGTGCTGGCCGAACGTCATCCGGAGCGATTCGTCCCTCGCTACGCAATGGTCACCTTCCGGCGCGTGCCGTACCTAACCGCATTCGAGCGTGGCCAGGTGCAGCGGGAAATCCTGGTAGAGGCCACGCGCGGGCACGCGAGTCTCGACACCGTCGACCTTGCAGCCATCGACGCGCAGGTGATCGCGCGACTCGCTCCACTCTGCAACGTTTAGCCCGCGACGGCCCCTTCCTCAGCGGACTCGATGCGGCGACCGCGAGCCCGCGCGATCACGTTGCTGGTACTGCTGCGCATGTCGTCGAGGATCGCATAGATGGTCGGCAGGAACAGCAAGCTGACCACGGTCGAGAACGCCAGACCACCGGCAATCGCGCGCGCCATCGGATAGTAGGCCGGACCGCCGCCACCGATCTGCGTCGTGCTCAGGCACAGCGGGACCATCGCCAGAATCGCGGTGCCCATCGTCATCAGGATCGGCCGCAGGCGCTCGCGACTGCCGGCTACCAGCGCATCGGTGCGGTTCATTCCAGTTCGACGCAGATGATTGATGTGTTCCACCATCACGATGCCGTTGTTCACCACCACTCCCATCAGCACCAGTATTCCGATCGAGGCCATGATCGTGAACGTGGTGCCGGTGAGTGCGAAGAGCCAGAACACGCCCAGGATGGAGAACACGACGCTGCTCATGATCGCCGCAGGAAACAGCAACGACTCGAATACCGCGGCCATCACCACATAGATCATCACCAGCGCCATCAAGGTGTTGAACAGCATCTGCTGGCCGGACTCGTCGTTCTGGCGGAACGCGCCCTCGAAGGTGTATTCGTAGCCGGCCGGCATGGTCACGGCATCGAGCACCTCTTCCATCGCCTTGCGCGCGTCCTCGTTGGTGGAACCCTCCGCGAGGTTGGCGCGCAGATTGAGCATGGTCTGCTGATTGAGGCGAGTGATCTCCGTCGCGGATCGCTCCACGTTCACGTTGACCACGGAAAGCAAGGGCACCTGTACTCCATTGGGTGCACGCAAGGTGAACTCAGCGAGATCCTCGACCCCGAAATCGTCCGCCCCGGCATAACGCACCCACACCGGCACTTCGGTCGCACCGCGACGGATCTCGCGCATGGGTTCACCGCGTAACGCGACGCCGACAAAACGCGCGACCTCCGCGGCCGACAGGCCGTACTGCGCCGCGCGTTCGCGATCGACGCTAACCGCAAGTTCCGAATTCGCATCGCCGATATCCAGGCGCACGTCACGCAATTCCTTGCGCTGAGCCAGCATCGGGATCACCGAGTCGGCGATCTCCTTCAGGGTTTGCGACGAGTCGCCGATCAAGGACACTTGCGCGCCCTCGTCCTCGTCGCCGCCACCGCCGCCGGGACCGCCGCCGTTGCCAAACTGCACCGTGGCGCGTGCCGACTTTGGCAGCCCCTCGCGGATTTCCTCCATGACTTCCTTGGAAGGACGCAGCCCCTTGCCCTCTTCGAGCAGCTGTATCTGTAGCCCGCCGAAGCCCTGCTCGCCGTAGTACGAATACAGCTGCGCAATCTGCAAGGGTTTGCGGCGTTCATCGAGCCACGCTTCGAGGCGCTTGACCTCGTCTTCCATCTGGGCCAGCGAATAGGCGCCATTCCACTGGATATTGAGCTCCAATCGGCGACCCGCTTCTTCTTCACCCATGTCCATCTTGGTCATCGAGGCTGGAATCATGCTGATAGCGATGATCGAGACGATGCCCATCACGCTCTTGCCACGATGTTCGAGCGTCCAATGCAGAAATCTGGCGTAAGCGTCCTGCATGCGCGGAATAAATCCATCGCGGGCCACCGCGGCAGGCGGCGTCTTCATTCGCGCGGACAGCATCGGTATCAGGCTGATCGCCACCAGCCACGAGGCCAGCAGCGAGACCGAAATGGTGACCGCGATCTGCACCATGAACACGCTGATCTGGTTGGTCTCGCCGAAAAGATTCGGCACGAATACGATGCAATGGCAGAGCGTACCGGCGGACAGCGCGATCGAAACGCGGCGTGCGCCGACAATCGAAGCGCGGCGCGGATCGTCGGGAATCCGCTCGCGTTCCTGGTAGATGCTCTCCACCACCACGACCGCGTTATCGACCAGCATGCCGACCGCGAGCAACAGGCCCATCATCGTGAGGATATTCAGCGTCAGGCCGAAGAAATACATGAAGCCGAGCGTGATCACGAAACATACCGGGATCGCGAGCGTCACCATCAGCGTCGAGGGCCAGTGCCGCAGGAAGAAGAAC
>JBKJTK010000485.1:0-2933 GCA_046590875.1 Chiayiivirga sp. | reverse complement strand
GCCAGGGCTGCACAAAGGTTGCTGTAGTTGTGCTTGCCGGGCAGCGAAAGCCCCTTGCAATCCATGATCTCGTACTCGCCACGGTACAGCGTGCTGCCAAGCACGTGCCAGCCGGCGCGCGTGTTGAACCAGTGCACCCGCGCGCCCGGCGCGAGATCGCCCCAGGCTGCACTGCGTTCGCTTGCAACGCCGGCCAAGGCCGCCGAGCGCCCGAAGGCCGCGAGCCGGGTGTCGGTGGCGTTGAGCACCACATGGCGCGGCCCGGCGCGCGTCACCAGCGCGAGCTTGTCGGCGATGTACCGCTCTTCGCTGCCGTGCCAGTCCAGATGTTCGGGAAACAGGTTCAGCACCACGGCCACGTCCGGCGACACCGTGTCGCCGGTCTGGAAACTGGAAAGCTCGACGACCCAGCAATCCGGCTCCGGATCGGTGCCGAGCAGTTCCAGCAACGGCATGCCGATGTTGCCCGCCAGCCCCACACGTGCGCCGCTAGCGCGCAACAGGTGTGCAATCAGCGCCGAGGTGGTGCTCTTGCCCTTGGTACCCGTGACGCAGATGTCGCTCGCGTCCGGGTTTTCCGCATACCAAAGCGCAGTGCCGGAGGTGAACTTGACTCCTCGCGCGATGGCTTCCGGGACTGGGCTGCGATACGGACTGATGCCGGGCGACTTGATCACGATCTCGAATCGCGCCAGCAAGTCGACGCTCACTTCCTCGGTGAAGATGTAGAGCGCGGGATCACCCAGTTGCATCGCTTCTGCGGCTTCGGATTCCGAACAAAGCAGCGCCAGAGGCTCGCGCGGCAGGCGCCAGCGTAGGGTGGCGAGCGCGGCGCGGCCTTCGCGACCGTAGCCCCAGATCGCGATGCGTTTGTTCTCAAGTTCGGACAGCTGCACCGATTAATTCCCAAAGTTCGGCCGGAACACCATGTTCTCCGGTAGGTACGAGGAGTGGTTCGAGCGCCAATTCGCTGGCGTCGAGCTGCGGTTCGATCTCGGCCGCGAATCGCGCCACCAGCGCATCCTCGCGCCAAGCCGGGCTGCGACTCAAGGCATGGAATGCGGCGCGCGATTCGCGCCCCTCGCCCACGCACTCGAAGGGCTTGTGATCCTGATACTCGATCAACGCGTCGAAACCTGGTGCGAGGCCCGCATCGTCGAGCAGATTTCGTCCGAAGATCGCCATCAAGCGCGGCTTGGGCAGGAACGGGGCCAGCGCCAGGAACACGAAGTGACACTTCGGACACACGCCGCACCAACGCGCGACCGGACGCTCACCGAGGATATGGAAATTGCGGTTGCAACTGGAGAAATGCGCGTCATAGCGATCGAGTTTGGCAAATTGCCGCGCCACTGCGAGTTCAGACAACGGACGCAGCAGCGAGTAGTAGCGCAGCGACGGCGCGATCGTCCTGCTCACCTCCATGGCAAACGCACGCTCGAAGTCCCAGCCTTTCGACCACTGGTGATTTACCTCGCCGGTACCCCGGCCGTCGGGAAGCAAGATCATGCTGCCGTAACTGGCCGAGCGTTCGTTGGAGAACACCACGTCCTCGTGCCCGCTCAGCAACGCGGCAAATACCAGGATGGCCGAGTTCACCGCCGTTACCGGGATATGTCCGTTGTACGCGCCCTGGCGGTTGTACTCGAACAACGCGGGCGCCAGTTGGCGGCCGATGTTGAGCATCGGCAGTCCGGTGCGCTCGGCGCAGGCACGGATCAGCTGCGAGCCGCCGATCCAGGCCACGGTCTGTTCGATGTTGGCTGCGCGCAGGAGTTCGATCGATACCAGCGAATCCTTGCCGCCGCCGATGGCGACGAGAGCACGTCGATTTGCCCCCTCCCCCTCAGGGGGAGGGTTGGGGAGAGGGTGGTGTGGGCTCTTCGACGGCGCAGGACCAACACCATCCTCACCCCGGCCCTCTCCTTGAAGGAGAGGGGGAAAAGCGGCTGTCGGAAAGCGAATCTTCCCCCGCAGCGACAACCCATTCCGATATGCGAACTCACCCAGCCCGTTTTCGTACACCTCACTGAGGAACTCCGCCGTTGACGCATCGATCGCATATGACTCAATTCGGATCTCGGTCGGCACTGCCGCCTTGTAATAGCTCACCCCGGCGATCAGATGCAGCAGCCGCAGCGCCTGCTCCACCGCCGCCGTGCGCGATTCGTCCAGGGCGAACGGCGCGCCGGGAAACGTCAACGCCTCGACCAGTTCGGGGCCGTCGTCGAAGGCGTAGACCAACTGCGCACTTCCGCTGCTCGAATCGAAATCGGCCCGCACGAAACGGAAGGCTCGGATCGCGTTGCGATTGAAACTCCACTCAGCCATCGATCACCGCCTCCTGCGGTCGTCCGCGCAGGTTGTAGTCCGACGCCATCACCGCACCATACGCGCCGGTCGTCGCCGCCAGCAGCACGTCGCCTTCCTGCGTCACAGGCAGGCGGCGGCGGCGCGCGAGCACATCGCCGGTTTCGCAGATCGGGCCGACGATGTCGTAGAGCTGCGCGGGCTCATCACTCAAGCGCGAAAGGTTCACGATCTCGTGCCAAGCGTTGTACAGCGCCGGACGCAGCAGCACATTCATGCCGCCGTCGACGCCGATACGCTGCACACCGGCCTTGTCGACCACTTGCGTCGCGTGCAACAGCAAAACGCCGGCTTCGGCCACAAGGAAGCGGCCGGGCTCCATCCACAGCGCGTATTGCGGATAGGCAGACTTCGCTTCCGCCAGCGCACGCCCGAGCGCACCCAGATCGAATGGCGGTGCATCCGGCTCTGGCGGCACGCCCAGGCCACCGCCGAGATTGAGCGCTGCAATGGTGCCGATGCTTTCGGCCACGCTGGCAAGCTGACCCAGCACGTCGCGCCAGTGGCCTGGGTCGGTAATGCCACTGCCCAGATGCGCGTGCAGACCAAATACCTGCACGTCG
>JBKJTK010000465.1:0-2650 GCA_046590875.1 Chiayiivirga sp. | reverse complement strand
GCATCACCATGAACTCGTCGCCGCCCTGGCGACTGATCAGGTCGCTACCGCGCAGGCAACTCTTGAGCCGCCCGGACACCTGTTGCAATAACTGGTCGCCAGCGGCGTGGCCCAGCGAATCGTTGACGTACTTGAATCGGTCCAGGTCCACGAACAGAAGGCCCAGCGTCAGCCGAGCCCGCTGGGCGTTGCGAATCGCCACGAGCGCGCGTTGGCGGAACAGGAAGCGGTTCGGCAAGCCGGTCAGCGTGTCGAAGTGCGCCAGCTGCTCAATCCGCTCGCTGGCCTCGCGCTCCTCGGTGATGTCCTGGGTCAAGCCGGTGATGCGGACGGATTTGCCGGCGACGTGCTCCACCGATGCGGTCAGGCGCAGAATGCTGCGGCGGCCAGCCCGGCTGGTGAATTCCACCTCGGCCGATTCGTCGGCGGTTTCCCCGCGCGACATCCGCTCTACCGCAGCGCGCAGCCGGTCCTGCGAAGCGGAATCAAAACTGGGCAGCAGGTCTGGCAAGGTGACCAGCGAGCCTGGCTCGATGTCGTGGATGCGGTAGTTCTCATCGGTCCACTGGAACACACCGCTGTCCACGTCCAGGTCAAAGCCGCCGATCCTCCCCATCGCCGCGATGCGGTCCAGCAGCTGGCTGCGCCAGCGCGCCGCTTCCGTGGCCATCAGCTCGTCGGTGATGTCATGCACTGCACCAATCAGGCGGTCTACCGTGCCGGTCGCGTTGCGGATCACGTCGGTCACCGTCTCCACCGTGCGCCGCTCGCCGTTGGGACGCATCATCTGAAGCTCGCTGGAAAAGCGCTGGCCGGTGAGGATCGATTGCTCGGCCATGCCCCGGAGCCGTCGGTAATCCTCGGGCGAAAACAGGCTGCGCTGGTCGCGCCAGGCCGGCGGCGGCTGATCGACCGGCCAGCCGGCGATGCGGTACATCTCGGCCGACCAGGTGATGCGACCGCTCGGCAGTTCCATCAACCAGCTGCCGATGTGGCCGATCCGCTGCGCCTCATCCAGCAACACCTCCCGCTCGCGCAGGCGCTGTTCGAGCTCCTTGTAGTGGGTGATGTCGGTGTGGGTGCCGACCATGCGACTGGGCAAGCCATCCGGCGACCAGTAGATCACCTTGCCGCGGTCGAGCACCCAGCGCCAGGAACCCGACACGTGGCGCAAACGGTATTCGGTCTTGTAATTGGGGCTACCGCCCTCGAGATGGGCCGCGATGGTCTGCGACTGGCGCTCGCGGTCATCCGGGTGCACCAGCTCACGCCAGGCCTCGATTGTTTCGGGCACCTCACCCGGTGCATAGCCAAGCATGGCCAGCGCGCGCGGGGAGCGGTACACCACATTGGTTTCCGCACTCCAGTCCCAGAGCCCGTCTTCGGCGTTTTCCAACGCGTACTGCCAACGCTCCTGGCCCGGACCTGTCGCGCGCGGTCCTTCAGGTTCAGCGTGCTCCACCAACTTGCCCTGCGAGTCGAGGACGAAGCGAGGAATGGGTGGGTGAGAATTGCTCATGCATGGGTAAATAGAACACCGTGCCGTCGCTGTCCAGCGGAACCCGTCACAGTAGTGTCCGATCGCTGAGACTCAATCCGGCGGCGTGATGTTGGCGTTCAGCCGGAACAAGTTGCGCGGGTCGTAACGTTTCTTGGCGTCCACCAGGCGTGGGTAGTTGCCCTGGTTGTTGCTGTTGATCACCGCGGCGGAGTGAGTGTCGACCTCGTTGCTGTACCAGTCGTCGGTGAAGGGCTCGCGCGCGCGCCAGGCGTTTCGCGGGGAAGAGGGTTTAGCAACATAGCGTCATGCCAACTCACCCCGCTTTGCCCGCCTCACCGCCCGGCTCACGGTGTCGAGAAAGCGCGCCGCTGAACTCGATGCGGACGGGGCGGGCCCCGGCCCAACGCTACCCCGGAGCGGTGCTATGTTACTAGACCTGACCCTGTACTTGTGACCCTGTACTTGCGCGATACAACCGCGATCATTCGTTGATGGCTGTTGTCGGAGAATTCCCAGCGCCGCGCGCTGGTCGTCGCGGTCGGTGATCACGTGATTCAGCGCAATTTGGATTCTAATGGCGCAGGCTCCGGAAACAGACGGTCGATGTGATACGGCAGCGAAAGTGATGCCAACCAACCGACCAACACTACGCAGCGCAACGAAACGCCTTGAAAAGGTCGACGATTCGATGCCAACAATTACATTCACACCGCCCTAACGAACTGCAGCGTCCGGCATTTGCCGTTCTGTGATGCGCGGCGATGTCAATCATGTCTTGATCTGCATACTCTTCGGTTTCGGCGCCTGCCTGCCCTCCCTGGCCAACACGGAGTAATCCAGCATGCCTTGCACGCGCCTCGCCCGCCTCTCCCCTCTCGCCTTCCTGCTGCTGACCGCCAGCGCCGCGCACGCCGCCGCGCTGACCGACCCCGGTCAGGTTGCCTGTTACGACGCCAGTACGACGTCGACGGGTACGGTATCGAGCGGCGCCCCTGCGCCAGAGTCTGCCGGCTTTGAAGCCCAGGATTGCTCGCTAGGAGTCTGGGCGCCAGAAAGTTTGATCGCTCGCGTGGGCGCTTTATTCGTAAGCCGCCAGTGGTGAGCGGACCCAGAATTCGCGCAGGAGTCTCACAGTTGGTCAACAAGTAA
>JBKJTK010000440.1:0-2678 GCA_046590875.1 Chiayiivirga sp. | reverse complement strand
CATCCAGCCCCGCATAGCGCACAAAGGCGCTGCCGCGTTCGGCCTGGGGATAGCCGGCGTGGCCGAGCGCGGCGGCGCGTTCGGCGATTTCGGCCGCGGCCTCGGGCTCGAAGCCGGGCCGGCAGTAGAGCAGCAATGCGTGGTCGGTCATCAGCACACGCTAGGGGATGCGGGGCTCCCGAGGCAACATATTGATCTAAACTCTGTGCCGCAGGCCACGCGCGCTGGGTCAACATCGTCCTGTCCAACCTCAAGCGATCGCTCGATGGCGCCTACCATGCGATCAAGCATGACAAATACGCGCGCCGTTATCTGGCTGAAGCGGCCTATCGATTCAATCGACGCTTTCAGCTCTCAAAACTCTTGACGCGACTGCTCGTCGCCGCGGTGGGTTGCGGGCCCTGCGCAGAACCGCTTTTGCGTCAAACCAGCAACTGTCTCAGCTGAGGATCGACGCTAATCAGGAGCAACCAAGAGAAAGGCCACCCCGGAGCCGCGCCCTTTGGACATCCTTGTCCAAAGGGTCCGTGAGTCGGGGCCGAGGTTTGTCGACGGCACATCCATGTGCCGACGACAAACTCGCGCACTTCCTGTGCGCGACCCTGCGGGCTTATCCGCCAGCCCGCCGCCGCGCCACACGGGACCCGGAATCAAGATCAAGATCAACGGCAACGTGCGTCGTGCACTAGTGGTTGCCGTTGTCGTTGCCGTTGCCGTTGCCTCTGCTTCTCCGCGCAGGAGCGCGTGCTCTTTAGTGGGGCCCCTGAGACGCGGTGAGGCGGGGACGATAGGCCCGCAGGGGCGCGCACAGGAAGTGCGCGCGTTTGTCGTCAGTACATGGGTGTGCTGTCGACAAACCCCGGCCCCGACTCACGAACCCTTTGGACAGGGATGTCCAAAGGGCGCGGCTCCGGGGTGGCCTTTCTCTTGGTTACTTCTCTTTGGCCACTCAAAGAGAAGTGACTCGGGCGCCAGGAGGCGCACGAAAAAAGCCATGGATGGCGCTCGCGTTACCGCACGGGCGCAGAAGTCGAGATCACGTTGGATTCCAGCTTGCGCTGGAATGACGAGCGAAGAGGCCCGCCGGCCAGCCGTCACCCCGCCCCCGTCCCAAACAACGCCCGCATCACCCCAACCTCTAGCAAAAACACCCCCACCGCCAACAACAACCCACCCGCTCGCGGCCAATCCAAAGCGTGTCTCCAGATGCTTCCATTGATCGCGAGTTTCCAGCCGACCAGGCCGAGCGTGAGCCAGCCGATCGTGAGTTGCTCACGCGTGGGAGGAACTTCCAGGTTGGGCAACGGCAGTTCGGCGGCCTTGATCGCGATTGGCAGGAAAGCGAGCGTGAACAGAACGCCAGTACCGGCGAATGCCGCCAGGGTCTGGACGTAGCGCGCGTGCAACCGGCGCGTGCCGAGCAACAGCCACGGCAGGGCCATCAGCAGCGCGAGCGACAGCGCGATACGCGTCAGTCCGTCATTGCCCGCTTCCACCATCGAGACGAACAACAGGTCGGCTCCGACGCCGAGCAGTACCAAGCCGCGGGTCATCGCGATCGAATAGGGAAGATCCTGCGGTCCGCGCCGCAGCAGGCACAGCTCCAGCAGCAATCGCACCAGATGCATCATGCCGTCGCTCGTGTGCGGCGCCGCACGGTCACGACGGGCTCAGGCGTTCGCCGCCTGCGGTTGGCCCGCGTGTGGCGGGCGAATCGCCGCGAGCACGCGCGCCAGCACTTCATCCACGCTGCCCACGCCAAAAACGCAGATCAGCTTGCCGCAGCCGCGATAGAAGTCGACCACCGGCGCGGTCTGGTCGGTGTAGATGCGCAACCGATTCCGAACGGCATCGGGACTGTCGTCGGCGCGGCCTTCGGCCTGGGCGCGGCCGGCCAGGCGCTGGACCAGCAACTCGGTGCTGACATCCAGTTGCACCGCAACATCGACCGGTTGCTTCAAGCGCGCCAGCAAGCCGTCGAGCGCATTGGCCTGCGCCAGGTTGCGCGGGTAGCCATCAAGGATGAAGCCACCGCCCACGTCCGGCTTGCCCAGGCGTTCTTCCAGCATATCGAGCACGATCTCGTCGGACACCAAATTGCCGGCCGCCATCACTCCCTTGGCCTTGAGGCCGAGCGGGGTGCCAGCCGCGACCGCGGCGCGCAATAACTCGCCGGTGGAGATATGCGGCACGCCGAGCGCGTCCTTGAGTCGGGTCGCCTGCGTGCCTTTGCCCGAACCGGGCGCTCCTATCAGTACCAGTCGCATGAAATCCAGGGGTCCGAAAAACTGAAAGGGGCCAGAAACGATGAAGCACCGCGCGGCCCGGGCGGGCCTTCCGCTAGACTGCCCAGCTGCTGCAAATCAGGCGAACGCAGTGCGTGCGGAAGAAACGCTAACCGCTGCGCGCAGGCAAGTCAAATCAACTGCTTGGGCTTCGCGGCGCAACTTCGCCGCGGCGACCGACGCGACGGCAATCAGGAGCGGGACATGAGCAAGGGCACTTTGCTGTACGCGCAATCCGGGGGCGTCACCGCCGTGATCAATACCACCGCCGCCGCCGTGATCACGACCGCGCGCCGGCACAAGCTCAAGGTGCTGGCCGCACGCAACGGCATCATCGGGGCGCTGCGCGAGGAGCTGATCGATACCTCGAAGGAACCCGCCGCCAACATCAAG
>JBKJTK010000417.1:0-3554 GCA_046590875.1 Chiayiivirga sp. | reverse complement strand
TCGACGAGACCGGCCTGCAGCAATGCACCCGCCAAGGTCGAACCCGCTTCCACCTGGACTTCGTTGATACCGCGTCGCGCGAGCTCAGCCAACACCGCGTCCAGGTCCAGCCGTCCTTTCGACTCCGCGACCGCGACTCGATCGCGAGCGCGAAACTCGGACGACATTTTCACGTCTGGCGCATGGAAGAATACCGTCGGCGCCTCCGCATCCATCACGTGGCTTCGCGACGGCGTAGCGAGGCCGACATCGAGCACCACTCGCAAGGGCACGACGAAGGGCGTGTCGTCGCCGAGACGCACGGTGAGGCGTGGATCATCGGCCAGCACGGTGCCGCTGGCGGTCAACAGCGCACCCGCGCGGGCGCGCCAGCGCTGCACGTCGGCGCGCGCGGCTTCGGAGGTGATCCACTTGGAATCGCCGTCGGACAATGCGGTGCGCCCGTCCAGACTCATCGCCAGCTTCACCCGCAGCCAGGGCCGGCCGCGCTCGATGCGCGAAAAGAAACCACGATTCAACGTACGCGCCGCCGTTTCCATCAGGCCGATCTCGACCGCGATGCCGCTCGCGCGCAATTTCTCCAGCCCGCGTCCGTCGACTTCGGGGAACGGATCGCGACACGCCGCGACGACGCGTGCGACGCCGGTGGCGATCAGCGCGTCCGCGCAAGGAGGCGTGCTGCCGACGTGCGCGCAGGGTTCGAGCGTGACGTACGCCGTCGCGCCGCGCGCGCGTTCGCCCGCCTGGTTCAGCGCGTGCACTTCGGCGTGCGGTTCGCCCCGGCGCAGGTGGAAACCTTCGCCGACGACTTCCGCACCCTGCGCGAGCACGCAGCCGACCATGGGATTGGGCCGCGTGGTATAGGCGCCGCGCTCGGCCAGTCGCAACGCCTGTGCCATGTGGACGTGGTCGATCGCGGAAAACGTCATCAGCGCTTGCCGCGCGGCGGTTCTTCCAGCAACGGAAGTTGCAAGCCATCGAGCCCGGGCAGATCGCGTTCGAGTTTCTCGATCTCCTCGCGGAACGCCTGCACGTCCTCAAAGCTGCGGTACACCGAGGCAAACCTCACGTAGGCGACGTGATCCAGCTGCCGCAACTGATCCATCACGAACTCGCCAACGCGTCGGCTGGGCAACTCGCGCTCGGCACTGGTGCGCAGGCCGTGGATCACGGCGCGGATCGCATCGTCGATTTGAACCTCCGACACCGGACGCTTCTGCAAGGCCTTGTGCAGGCTGGAACGCAGCTTGTTTTCGTCGAAGGGTTCGCGCCGGCCGTCGCTCTTCACGATCACCGGCAGTTTTATCTCGGCGGTCTCGAAGGTGTTGAAGCGTTCAAGACAATGCGCGCACTCGCGCCGGCGCCGGATCGTCGTGCCGTCGTCGCTCACGCGCGAGTCGATCACGCGGGTGTCGTCGTGCTGGCAGAAGGGACAGTGCATCAGCGAATTCCAAAAGCAGAAGTCTTTCCCTTATCCGTACACCGGGAACGCACGGCACTGCGCCGTCACCGCCTCGCGCACGCGGCCGATCACGTCCTCGTCCTTGGGCGCGTCGAGCACATCGGCGATCCAGCCCGCGAGCGCGATGCATTCCTGCTCGCCATAACCGCGTGTGGTGACGGCGGGTGTGCCAATGCGCAAACCTGAGGTGACGAAGGGTTTTTGCGGGTCATTCGGCACCGCATTCTTGTTGACCGTAATGTGGGCCCGGCCCAGCGCGGCCTCGGCATCCTTCCCCGTGATCGGCTTGCCGATCATGTCGACCAGCATCAGGTGGTTTTCAGTGCCGCCGGAGACGATCTTGTAGCCGCGCGCGATCAGCGTCTTCGCCATCGCCTGCGCGTTTTTGACCACTTGCTGCTGATAGGCCTTGAACTCGGGTTCGAGCGCTTCCCTGAACGCGACGGCTTTCGCCGCGATCACGTGCATCAGCGGCCCGCCCTGGATGCCGGGGAAGACGATGCTTTGCAGTTTCTTCTCCAGCTCCGCGTCGGCCTTCGCCACGATGATGCCGCCACGCGGGCCGCGCAGGGTCTTGTGTGTGGTCGAGGTGACGACATGCGCGTGCGGCACCGGGTTCGGATACACGCCGGCGGCGACGAGGCCGGCAACGTGTGCCATGTCGACGAAAAAATAGGCGTTGATCTTATCGGCGATCGCGCGGAAGCGCGCCCAATCGATGATCTGCGAATAGGCGCTGAAACCTGCGACCACCATCTTCGGCTTGTGTTCGAGCGCGAGGCGTTCAACTTCGTCGTAGTCGATCAGGCCCTGATCGTTGACGCCGTATTGCACCGCGTTGAACAGCTTGCCGCTGATATTGACCTTGGCGCCGTGGGTGAGATGCCCGCCATGCGCCAGCGACATGCCGAGAATGGTGTCGCCCGGCTGCAGCAGCGCAAAGTAGACCGCCTGATTCGCCTGTGAGCCCGAATGCGGCTGCACGTTGGCATAGTCCGCGCCGAACAACTGCTTCACCCGATCGATGGCGAGACGCTCGGCCACATCCACGAATTCGCAGCCGCCGTAGTAGCGCTTGCCCGGATAGCCTTCGGCGTACTTGTTGGTCAGCACCGTGCCCTGGGCTTCCAGTACGCGCGGGCTACAGTAGTTCTCCGAGGCGATCAGCTCGACGTGGTCTTCCTGACGGCGATACTCGTCGGCAATGGCTTGAGCGAGTTCGGGATCGAAACCGGCGATCGTCTGGGTCTTGGGAAACATGCGTGGACTCGCGGCGGAAGCGGAGCCCGTGATTGTAACGGCGCAGACGGGCGGGCGCCGCTTCCGGGGCGCCCGCCCTTTGCTTAGATCGACGTGCCAAGCTCGGACTTGCCCCACCGATACCAGTCCAGCCGCCGGGTCAGCAGCATCGCCGTGGCCAGCAAGCCGAACAGCGCAAGCGCGCCCATCAGCAAGGCGTAGTCCTCGGATTGGAGCAGGCCGTAGAGCAGCGCGTAGAGGCCGGACAGCAAGGCGGCAAAGCCGACGGAACGCGCGCGACTGCCCAGCGGCGCCGCCATATAGGTCGCGATCAGCGCGACGCAGGCGCTGGCCGCGATCGCGTAGGCCGCGCCGAAGCCGATGTGCTCGGACAGCGACAACAACAGCAGGAAGAAGATCGCCAGCGCGAGGCCCGTGAGGCCGTATTGCAGCGGATGCAGCCGCACCGGGCGCAGCAGTTCGAGGAAGAACAACGCGCCGAACACCAGCACGATGAACAGCCAGGCGTATTTTGTCGCGCGGTCGGTCTTCACGTAGCGGTCGACGGGATCGATGAGACGCAGGCCGAAACCGGCTTCGCTCACCGCCGAACATTGCGCCATCACGACGCCGCAGTCGCGCAGCGCCTGCGGTGCCTGCGCGGCGAGGCGCGAGACCCGCCACGTCGCCGCGAAGCCCGCCTTCGAGATTTCCGGCGCGTCGGGCAAAAACTGACCGGTGAAGCTCGGATGCGGCCAGTCGCCGCGCAACGAAACCCGGGTGTCGTCGCCGATCGGCACCCAATGCAGGGATTCGGTGCCGGCCAGTTTCAGGTTCATCGCCAGTTTCATCG